>JBAYVM010000006.1:0-24137 GCA_041674645.1 Victivallaceae bacterium
CCCATCACCGCCAGCACTAACAATTTCTTTGACATTTTCAGTCTCCCAAAAGCAATAAGTTATTTCAACAAATTCAAAACGCTAATATAGACTGCACAACAACGATTTTCTATAGACACAACTCAAACAAATGTCCGGTTTTTCTAAATTGCTTGTTTTGTCCGAAAAATCCACTTCGCCATATTTTATTTTGCGACTGGCGGGGCGGCGGTAGTGCGCCGGATAATAACCCGGGATGGAATCATTACCGCCGCCGGAACTTTTTTGCCGGAAATCGCCGCCTGAAGACTGTTCCAGATGCATTCCGCCAGTTGCGCCGGTTGCTGGTCAACGGTGGAAAGTCCGATATCCTCGGAGAATGGAGCATTGCAACAGCCGATGACGGAAAGCTGTTCTGGACATTTAATACCGTAAATCATCAGGTAACGAAGAAGCCCGGAGGCAATGGAATCATTGCCGCAGAATACCGCAGTCGGCGGAATCTTGAGCCGCATTAACGCTTCCGCCGCAGTATATCCCCATTGCCGGCTGTATTCCTGCTGCTTGATGTATTCAGGATTATTCTCCAGCCCATATTTTTTCAAAACTGTTTGATAGCCATTGTGCCGTTGACAAGAGCTGTGATCGCCCTGTCCACCAACATAAGCAATCCGGCAATGACCTAAACTGACCAGATGTTCAATGGCGCTGCAAGCTGCTTGAAAATCATCATTGACCACATACGGAACTTTCAGCCCGGCAATTAAATTGTCGAAAAAAACCACCGGGCATTCAATTTTCCGGTAAAGTTCAATGCATTCCCGGTTCGGAGCGGCAATAATTCCGTCAACATTCTTCTTCAGAAAACTGTTCAATGCCATCTCCTCCCGCAACGGACTGCGGTTGCTGATATGAATAAGCAATGAATAATCAAACAATGCCAGCCGGTTCTCCAGCGCGGTTATCACATCGAAAAAAAACGGCTCATGCTCTGGAATAAGAATGCCGGCCAAATTGGAAAGTTTTTTCCTGACTGGCGATTTGCCAACAAAACTGCCAAGACTGGGGATTGTGTGGATAAGCTCTTTTTTCGCCAGAACCTCCATCCCTTTCCGTAAGGTGATATGGTTAATTTCGAACTCTTCCGCCAGTGTTTTTTCAGAAGGCAGCCGGTCGCCGACAACCAAATTTTTTGTGCTGATTAACTCTGCTATTTTATCCGCCGCCACCAAATATTTTTTCATCATAGATAACTTATACCGGTATATATATTTTTATCGCATCACACGCAACTCTAATGTAATAAAGATTGTTTTTCAAGTATATCGATATACAATTATATAAAAACAATTACAAATCCAGAGGGTTGACAAATGAAAGAATTTGCACTGGGCATCGATTTCGGCAGTAATTCCGTCAGGGCATTAATCATCGACGCGGACAACGGCGCTGAATACGGAACTGCAAGTTTTATCTATTCCGGCGGTAATGACGGTATTTTTACTGTTCCGGATAATCCACACCTTGCGCGACAGAATCCGGAAGCTTATCTGGAGACAATGGAAAACTGTGTTAAATCCGCCTTGAAGGAAGCGTCCGCCAAACCGGATTTTAACGTTAAATCCATAATCGGCATCGGCATTGACGCTACCGCCTCAACTCCGCTTCCGGTAACTGAAGACTTGCGTCCGCTGTCCAGTCTTCCGGAATTTCATGACAATCTAAATGCTTATGCCTGGATGTGGAAAGATCACACCGCTATTGAAGAAGCCGCGCAAATCACCGCCGCCGCCCGGGCTGAACGTCCGGAATATCTTGAAAAATGCGGCGGCTCATATTCCGCTGAGTGGTTCTGGTCGAAGCTATGGCATTGCCTGAATAATGACAAAAAAGTTTTTGACGCAGCATACACCTGGCTTGATTTTCCTGACTTCATTCCGGCGGTTCTCGGCGGCATCAAACATATTTCACAGGTAAAAGCCGGAATATGCGCAGCCGGACACAAATCTTTGTACTGCGAAGAATGGGGTGGGCTGCCGGATGCGGATTTTCTGAAGTCTCTGGCTCCGGAACTGGCGGCATTGCGTCCACGCCTGTATCAAAAAGCTTATCCGGCTGATACTGTCGCTGCCAATCTTTGTCCGGAATGGGCAAAAAAACTTGGATTGCCGACAGGAATTCCGATTGCCGCCGGAATTATTGACGCGCATTCCGGAGCGGTCGGAGCCGGAGTCGGCAAAGGACGGATGGTAAAAATTATCGGCACTTCCAGTTGTGATATTCTGGCAGAACCGGCTCATGGCAAAATCCCGGACATTCCAGGAATCTGCGGAATCGTCAACGGTTCCGTGCTGCCAGGCTGCTTGGGAATTGAGGCCGGACAGGCGGCCGTTGGCGATATTCTCAATTGGTTTGTGTCAAAAGTTTGCGCTTCTGACCACAAACTGTTCAAAACGTTGCACGATGAAGCAGTCAAACTCCGTCCCGGACAAAGTGGTTTGCTGGCGCTGGACTGGCAAAATGGCAACCGGAATATTTTATGCGACCAGCAATTAACCGGATTGATTATTGGCATGACGCTTCATACTTCACAGGCGGAAATATTCCGTGCCTTAATTGAGGCCACCGCCTTTGGAGCGAAGAAAATTCTCGACCGGCTGGAACAATACGGCATTGTCATTAATGAAGTTATCTGTTGCGGCGGGATTGCGGAAAAAGATGCTCTGTTCATGCAAATTTACGCGGATATTCTTGGACGCCAACTGTTGCTGTCCGCGTCAGCACAAACTTGTGCGCTTGGCGCGGCAATCTTCGGAATCGTGGTCGCCGGAAAATATTCATCAACCGAGGCAGCGCAGGAAAAGATTTGCCAGTTCAAAGACAAAGTATATCAACCCAATCCGGAAAACCGGAAACGCTATGCTGAATTGTATGAGCTCTATTCTGAACTGCACGACAGTTTCGGAGTTGCCGGAAAAAGTTTTGACCATGCTGCATTAATGAAGCGGCTGTTGAAGCTCAGCCGCGGCTGATAGTCAATAAATTATCCCTGAAGCTGACGTTCAAGAAGCGAAACGGAACGGCGTAGTGATTCGTTCTTTTTGCATAATTCCGGAACTTTTTTCATCGCATTCATAACTGTCGCATGATTTTTTTCGAATGCCGAGCCGATTTCCGGAAAGGAAAAATGGGTCATACGCCGGCAGAGATACATCGCCACCATGCGTGGTTCGGCAATATTTTTCGGACGCTTGGGACTCATGATGTCATTAAGCCGGATGTCAAAATGTTCCGCCACTGCCCGCTGAATACTGTCGATGGAAATAATTTTCGAAGCATTTTCCTCTTCAAGCAATTTATGCAGCAACATTTCAGCGCGTTCCAAAGTGATTTTTGACTCTGACATGGCGGAAGCAAATGCCACCAGCCGCAATAAAGCGCCTTTAAGTCTCCGGACGCTGGACGAGATGTTTGAAGCCAGAAAAAGCAGTATTTCATCTTCAAGTTTAACCAGATGGTCTTCCTGCATCATTTTCAGAATCGCCAACCTGGTTTCAAAACCAGGGGGGCTGATTTCAGTGGTTACACCAGATTCAAATCGTGACACCAGCCGGGCCTCCAGCCCTTCAATTTCACAAGGCTGTTTATCCGAAGTCAGAATAATTTGTTTGTTCTGATTATAGAGTGAATTGAATGTATTAAAAAACTCTTCCTGGAGCTGAGTTTTATTCGCCAGCAAATGGACATCGTCCACCAGCAAAAGGTCCACATCACGAACTGCGCTGCGAAACTCGGAATGACTCTTGGTGCGAAGCGAATCCACATAATGGTTCAGAAATTCTTCGCATGTCGTATATTTGATTCTGGCGCGACTGTTTTTGGATAATACTTGATGAGCTACGGCCTGCAACAGATGGGTTTTGCCGATTCCAGTGCCGCCATAAATATAAAGCGGATTGTAAACTCCGGGATTTTCTGAGGCGGTTTTCGCGGCCGTATAAGCATATCTATTTTCTTCGCCAACCACAAAATTATCAAAATTGTGCCGACTTAAGCAGCCATTCGGAACAGTTGCGCTGGGCGCAGGCTTGTCTGCTTTTTTAGGTTTGCTTTTCGCCGCAGACTCAACTGAATTTTTTATCTCCTGCCGATGTCCTGTCTCAAAAGAATAACCATAGTTAAGCCCGTCCACCTCCGCGAGTGATTCCGCCAGAAAGTCCCCGTAATTATCTTCCAGCCAGTCAGCAAAAAAATCATCCGAAACGCCGAGAACAATCTTATCGTCATCAAGCTTTACCGGAATAATATTTTGAAACCACTGTGCATAAGTCTCTGTATGAAGCCGCTTCTTCAATCTCTCTGCAGCAATTTCCCAAACTTTATACAGCAACTCGCCTTCCCCGTTGTACATACGCCACAGCCCCTTAATTCCTGGAAATGATTATCAAAAATCCAAAAGTTATTAACATACCATTTAAGGTCGTAAATTTTACACCAATCTTACACAACTTTAACACTTCTAAGGACTTCTATAACTTTGCAATTATTACTTGCTAAAATTCAGCAATCCGTCAACTCAGCTAAACTTTCTGAGCTCAACACACTCAAAACTTCCCGCCTCTAAACTTTGTCCCGTGTGGCACGATTTTTAAATAATGCCTAAAATTCTCTAAACACAATCAAAACAAATACCTTACAAAAAATTTCCCGCAACGCATCACAAGTTATTAACAGCTTGTTAACAGCGTTGTCTCGCTTTACCTCGTCGGCAAAGTTACTAAATCTATCGGGGAAAAGTCAATAATTCAAACCGGAAAGAAAAGTTTTTCTCTTTTTTTTATCCGGCAGCTCTATTGATAACAGACCTTTTAATTTTAGCTCAGAAAGCGAGTTAAAACAAGTAAAGAACAAAGAATTTTCAAGGATTAATTATAAGTGATTGAAAATGAGTCTAATTGCTCTAAAGTAATTCAGTGTTAAAAATCAATTTTGGATTGTTTTTGGAATAAAAACGGGATTTTCAGACCATGAAAAGGATTAGACGGTTATATATTACGGATTATTGCCTTACTCCAGCCAAGCGGATTGAAAAGAGCGCAATCCTGTGTGAGAATGAAAAAATTTTGGCGGTTGGCGGCGCCTCGGCGTTTACCCGTGAATCTGAATTAGAGATATATGAATTCGAAAATGCTTATGCCACGCCGGGTTTTATTGATACGCATATTCACGGCGCCGGGGGATTCGATTCCTCTTCAGCTTACTTGAAAGAAACTCCCATCGACAACATGAGCGCAATTTTAGCCCAGCGCGGCGTCACCACTTTTATACCTACGGTTGTAACTTCACAAGCCGATATTATGCTGACCAATCTTTCAGCGCTGGCTGATATGATAGACCATTCTCTTTCCGGCGCCGATCCGGCGGGAATACATATTGAAGGCCCGTTCCTCAACCGTAGCAAATGCGGCGCGCAAGTGGCAGCGGATATCAGAGATTTTGATTCAGGATTTACGATGGAACTTATTGCCGCCGCCAAAGGACATATTAAAAAAATGACTTTTGCGCCGGAACTTGACGGAGCGGAAAAATTGGTTGAATTGCTGTGTGAACACAATATTCGCCCATCCATGGGGCACAGTACTGCTGATGAACAGGCGACTTTGCGAGCCATTGATGCCGGAGCGCGCAACTGCACCCATTTGTTTAACGGCATGCCGCCATTGCATCAACGCAACGTAACACTGACCGCCGTCGCGCTGACTGACGAACGGGTTACGGTAGAGTTAATTATTGACGGACGGCATCTGCACCCCAGAATGATTGACCTGGCCTGCCGCTGCAAACCCCGCAACCGGGTGGTAGGCATCAGTGATTCCACTATGGCTGCTGGAATGCCTGACGGACAATATCATATCGGGCCATCATTCATTAAAGTTATTGACGGCTATTCTCAAACTGCTGATGGCGTTTTGGCTGGAACTACTGCCTTGCTGGATGTCGGCTGGCACAGCCTGATGACCTACAGTCACATGCCGGAAACTTACGCCGCGTCCTGCGTTACGTTGAACGCCGCCGAAACCCTCGGCCTTAATGACCGCGGAATCCTGTTGCCGAAAAAACGCGCTGACATTGCGTTCTTTGAACGTGGCACCAACCGGCCATTAATGACCGTGCGACGCGGTGAAATCGTTTATAATTCCGGCACCAATCTAAAATAACCCTGTATAAAAATAGAAATGCTTTGTAATGAAATATCTTTTACTTGATTCTGGAAACCGCCAAAAATTAGAACAAGTCGGCAAATACCGTCTGATTCGTCCCGCCCTTAATGCATTCTGGCAGCCTGCGCTTCCGGAAAAAGAATGGAGTCTCGCGGACGGCGTTTTTGTCCGCGATTCCAGCGGTGGCGGCAAATGGAACTGGAAAAACCACAACATGCCGGAAAGTTGGCTCATTGAATGGGGTGGCTTCACGCTGACGGTAAAACCCACCGGATTTGGTCATCTCGGCTTTTTTGCTGAACAATACAGCAATTGGGATTGGTTTCGCTCAATCATTCCGCAACTCGGGAAAGATGTGAAAACCTTGAACCTGTTCGCTTACTCCGGAGTCGGTTCCATGGCAATGGCGGAAGCCGGCGCGACTGTAACTCATCTCGACGCGGCCAACGGCATGATAGAATGGGGCAGACAAAATCAAACGCTGAATTCCCAGGTTCCGGATAAAATCCGGTGGATTGTCGATGATGTGTTAAAATTCTGCTCCAGAGAACTGCGCCGTGAAAGTAAATACAACGGCATTGCGCTGGATCCGCCGTCATTCGGACGCGGCAACAAAGGGCAGGTATGGAAAATTGAAGATGACTTGCTGAAACTGCTGGAAACATGTCGCGATTTACTCGATTTATCCCGGCCATATTTTGTCGCGCTAAGCTGTCACTCCCCGGGCTTTTCTCCGATAGTACTGGAAAGATTGTTGACGCAAGTATTCGGCCAAGGAAAACCGGAATCCGGAGAAATGACTATTCCAGAACAAAACGGACGCATTCTTCCTGCTGGCATCTATGCAAATATTTTCTGCAACGGAAACAAATAATCCATATTTTCTTCAACCTTCATACTTTTTACTGAGTTTCAGAACTCGTTGCCAGTGTCTGATTGAATGCCGTTTTTTAGTCTCGCACTACAACTTATACGCTTCTGTCAGGAACGTTCACGAGCTCACAGGAATGCTTTGCGCAAGAAGAAAGGAACTTGAAAATCAAGAAAAAGCCGACTTCCAATTAAACCCACGCTCCAGCTCAAGTAGTGAGCTCTGAATTACAGAAAAAATGGCGTTCAATTAAACACATGTTCTTGCTCGATAGTCGAGCTATGCTTTTTTTAAAATGTATTTTTGCTAAACGCATTCGCGCTTATCCTGAGATAACTCACATTTATGTAATAAGCAATTGAAATTAAGTTGCATAAAAACAATAAAGTAATATAATAATAGCATTGAGGCTATTAATTTAATCTGGAAGCTATTATTTATGGACAAGAGTAAAAACATTGAAATGGCAGTGCTGAATCAGATTAGCCATGTTATTGTTCACCAGAAAAATGTTTCGGCGCTGATGAAAGAAGTGCTGGATATTCTCTATCGGGAAATGGGCTTGCAGCGCGGAACTGTCACGCTCCGTCAGGGCGATGCATTTTATATAGAGGCATCTCATGGCTTGAGCGACTTGGAGATTAAGCGCGGCAAATACTTATTAGGGGAAGGGATTACTGGAAAAGTTGGACAACAGGGACATCCACTGATTATTCCAGATATTTCCAAAGAACCCGGCTTTCTGGATCGTACTCAATCACGCGCTTCCGGGAAAGACATTGCGTTTATTTGCGTTCCAATTCTTTTTAACGATGAAGTTATTGGAACCATGAGTATTGACCGGAAAAAGGATCAAAATACCGACTTGGAACGCGATTTATATCTGCTGGAGACCGTATCAAACATTATGGCTGACGCCGTGTCGGTAAGTTTCAAGGAACTGGAAGAGCGGGAAAAACTTCTGGACGAAAACCGTCGTCTGAAGATAGAGCTGGACAAAAATTTACGACCTGGCAACATTGTCGGCAATTGTAGCAGTATGCGTGCCGTTTATGCGATGATATCACAGGTTGCCGACAGCATGGCAACGGTTTTAATCCGTGGCGGTTCAGGCACCGGCAAGGAACTGGTTGCCCGGGCGATTCATCATACCAGCGCAAGGAAAAATAAACCCTTTATCGTTGTTAATTGCGCCGCGTTGCCGGAAAATCTGATTGAAAGTGAGCTTTTTGGTCATGAAAAAGGTTCTTTTACCGGAGCCACCAACCGGCGGCCGGGAAGAGTTGAAGCTGCCGACGGCGGAACAATTTTTCTTGACGAAATCGGCGACTTAAGTCCGCCGACACAGGTAAAACTATTGCGTTTTCTTCAAGACCGGACATTTAACCGTATCGGCAGCAACGAAGAAAATAAAGTTGATGTCAGAATTCTCGCCGCCACCAGCCGTAATCTGGAAGAACTTATGACCAGCGGCGATTTTCGCGAAGACCTTTATTACCGGCTGAATGTTTTTCCAATTCACATGCCAGACCTCCAGGAACGGCGTTCTGACATTATGACTCTGGCTGACCATTTTCTCGATAAATACAACCGCATTTACGGAAAAACGATCAAACGCATTTCCACTCCGGCGATAAATATGATGATGTCGTATCATTGGCCGGGAAATGTCCGGGAACTGGAAAACTGCATGGAACGCGCCGTTCTCACTGCAAGCGACAATGTTATTCACGGATATAATCTGCCGCCATCGCTGCAAACGGGGCAGGCAACCAACACATCCACCATTCAGTCGGATAAAAATGCTGACTTCGACACTATGGTTGCATCTTTTGAACGGGAAATGTTAATTGACGCATTGAAATTAAAGCGAGGAAATGTTGCTGCCGCCGCCAGGCATTTAGGGATAACCCAACGCGTCATGCATTACAAAATTCAAAAACTAGGAGTAAATCCAACTATCTATCGCTGACCCGGCAAAGGCTGAATTATAAATGTTAAATCAGCCAAAGGCCGGTCAACGCGATGAACCCGCTCTCTTGAGGAAAATCTGTTTAGCGACCTTTAATTTTTCGCAAAACAGACTAAATTAAAGAAATTTATAATGTAACTTTTTTACTATACTGGAATAGATATGCCGGATAAACTGAGAGAAAAACTCGACGACCATATTGTCATTTTTGACGGAGCCATCGGTACTGAATTATATCGGCGGGATTTTTTTATTAATGCCTCTTATGAAGGACTTTGTCTGAGTTCTCCGCAGGTAGTTTCAGAGATTCACCGCAACTACATTGATGCTGGTGCGGAAGTGATTACTACCAACAGCTACGGAGCCAACCGCAATAAGCTGGCGCGACACGGGCTGGGAGAAAAGGTTATTGAAATCAATACTGCGGCGGTAGCACTGGCAAAAGCAGAAGTTCAAGATGACACGATAATTGCCGGTTCTGTTGGACCAGTCGGCGACAGCGCGTACGGCGCCGCGTTGACCGACGAACAAATTGTTCAAATATTGGGTGAACAAATGCAGGCGCTTGAACAGGCCGGTGTTGATTTTATTCTCTGTGAAACTCTGGCAACCTTTAAAGATGCCGAAAACGCGTATAAAGCAGTATGTCAATATACTTCCATTCCTTTTATGTTCAGTTTTACTGTTGACCGTGAACTGGAAACGCCGCAAGGTGAACCGCTGGCGCACCTGTTGAAAATTTTTGGCGAGGACAATCGCAAGCCGACCGCAATCGGTCTTAACTGTTGCGTCGGGGCTGAGGGCATGTTGGCGGCGCTGGAAAAACTTATTGCAATTTCCCATTATCCGGTTATTGTTCAGCCTAATGCCGGAATGCCGAAAAATGTTGACAACCGGATGATTTACATGTGCAGTCCGGAATATTTGACCACTTATGCTGTCAGGTATATTAATCTCGGCGCCCGTGGTGTTGGCGGTTGTTGCGGCACTGGACCGGAGCATATCAGAGACATTGCCCGCAGCATAAAACCGCTGGCTAAAATTCATGTCAGCAGAAAAATTAATACCATTGAAAGCGCGGAACCGTTGCTGTTGCCAGTCGCTCAGGACAAAAAATCCCGTTTTGCGGCTAAGCTTCATCGCGGCGAGTGGATTACCACAGTTGAAATAACTCCGCCTCGCGGTTTTGATTTGTCCTCAACAATTGAAAAAGCAATTATTTGTCGTGAAGCGGGAGTTGACGCGATTAATATTCCGGACGGACCGCGCGCCAGCTCCAGAATATCCCCGATAATAACCGCGATAGAAATTCAGGAAAAAGCCGGAATTGAAGCAATCCTTCACTGTTGTTGCCGGGATAAAAACCTGATTGGAATGCAAGCCGACCTGCTGGGATGCGCGTGTAAAAATATCAATAATATTCTGTTTATCACCGGAGACCCGCCTAAACTCGGAGATTATCCTTTTGCCTCCGCAGTGTTTGACGTTGACGCAATCGGCATTCTGAGAGTCGCTTCGCGCCTGAATTTGGGTATTGATATCGGCGGAAAAAGCATTGGCAGTGCGCCGACGGCCATTTGTGCCGGAGCCGGAGCTGACCCAAACTCAATCGATATGCGACGGGAATTAGCGCGCGTCCGGGAAAAAGTTGAAGCTGGCGCGGAATATATTATCACTCAGCCCGTATTCAGCACGGAACCATTATTGCGGTTCATTGAGGAAATCTCCGACCTGCAAATTCCGATTATCGCCGGCATTTGGCCGCTGGCCAGTTTCCGCAACGCTGAATTTCTCAAACACGAAGTGCCGGGCGTTGTCATTCCAGATGAAATAATGGAACGCATGGCGAGAGTGGAAAATAAAGATGACCAGCGCAAAACCGGCATTGATATTGCCCGCGAAGCAGTTTCCAAGCTTCGCTCGGCAGTACAAGGCATTCAGGTCAGCGCTCCCTTTGGTAATGTCAACAGCGCAATCGCTGTTTTAAAAGATTAATCCCCGAAACAAAAATCACAGGAGCATCAGCATGAAAGACTTGCAAAAAACTATCGGATTCATGGGAGGTTTAACTCCATCGGCGACGCTGGCAATTACTGCCAAAGCTAAAGCATTGAAAGCACAAGGACTGGATATTTGCAGCATGTCTGCCGGCGAACCGGATTTCGACACTCCGGAAATCATCAAGCAAGCTTGTATTGAAGCGCTTAAAAATGGCAAAACCAGTTATACTCCAGCCAGCGGGTTGCCGGAACTTAAAAAAGCGGTAGCGGAAAAATTTAAAAAGGACAATAATATTCAGACCACTCCGGAACAGGTAGTGATTGCTCCGGGAGCTAAATTTTCTGTGTTCAGCACAATTGCTGCCTTATGTGGTCCTGGTGATGAAGTCATCATTCCTGCGCCGTACTGGCTGAGCTACCCGGAAATGGTTGTCGCCGCCGGTGCAAAACTTGTCGCAGTCAATACTACCGCTGAAAACAACTACGAGTTGCTTCCGGAGGATTTAGAAAAAGCCGTTACCGAAAAAACGCGACTGCTGATTCTAACCACTCCGTCCAACCCTACCGGTGCGGTTTACCGCAAAGAAACGTTGGAAAAGATTGGCAAGCTTGCCATTAAGCATAATTTCATGATTCTGGCGGATGAAATTTATGAAAAGCTGGTTTATGATGCCGATAAGCCACACGTCAGCATCGCGTCATTGAGCCAGGAAATCAATGACCTGACCATTACTGTAAACGGTTTCAGCAAAGCCTACGCCATGACCGGCTGGCGGCTCGGTTATCTTACTGCTCCGCTGTGGCTGGCGAAGAAAATTATTGCTTTCCAGAGTCATACCACCTCCAATGCCACAACTTTTGCCATGTACGGCGCATTGAAGGCGCTTGAGGCCGCCGACGCGGAAGTGGAAAAAATGCGTCAAGCATTTTCCGTCCGCCGCGATTTGATTTTTGCTCTGGTCAGCGCAATTCCTGGCGTAAAATGCATTCGTCCGCAAGGTGCATTCTATTTAATGAGTGATATTTCTTCCTTTGGTCTTGGTTCAGAAGAATTCTGCAACCGCCTGTTGGAAGAAGCAAAAGTTGCGGCGATTCCATGCTGGTCGTTCGGTGCGGAAGGCAATATCCGCCTGTCTTACGCCTGTTCTGAAGCAAATATTCGCGAATCAGTCGCCAGAATTAAAAAATTCTGCGCAACGCTCTAAGATTTTTTATCAGTTATAAACTCAAAAAGCATAATCGGTTATCGATTATGCTTTTTGTTTGTCAGCTTTCTTACAGTTCGAGACTGTAGGTTATGCTGGTACTCATTTTCTTAAAGCCGACCTTTTCGTAACTCGCGCGAGCTTTTGCATGGCCGGAATCCTCGTAACCTGTTGATACAATCGCGTATTTCATACCTTCCCGCCGGAATATTTCCAGGACTTTATTGTACAACATTTTTCCGACCCCAAGTCCCTGGCAGTCGGGGGAAACAGCGTTATTGCCAATTTCGCCGATACCGGTCTTGCGGTTAAGAGAAAAAGTAGCAAAGCCGATAATGCGTCCGTCTGATTCGGCAACAACGACTTCATCAGGAGTTTCTTCTGCTTTCGTCCTGACTTGTTCTGCTTTTCTCGTCTGCCAGTCGTGAGTTATTCGCTCAACAAGGTCTTTGTTCCCGATATATTCCCGGTATCCGGCGTGTATTTCCTGCCAGGCAGCTACCGCTATTTTACAGATTTGTTCAATTTCTTCCTTGTTTACCGGTCTTATAAAAACTTTGTCCACAGTACGATTTCCTTTTCTTTTTTTTAATTTATTGGGCGCAGAATCACAAATGCCGGCAAGCCTGGAACTTTGAAATAATCCAATATTGGTTTTATTTCTGCGGCATTCATATCTTCCGCCTGAAATTTTACAACAATAAACTTTTCAAGCGCATCCTGCACCTGCTGGTCTTTTAAGGTTGTGTGATTCATATAAGTGCAATTTTTACACCATGAAGCCCAGAAGTCAATAAGTATCGGTTTGTGTTCTGCTTTTGCCCGGACTAAAGCCGTCTCTAATGCCGTGGACTGACCAGCGCTTTGCTCTTTTTCCGAAGCGGCTGGCAATAATGTAAATCCGGTGTAAGCAAACCACAGACCGGCGGCAATGATGATTACGCCGAAAATATACTTCACTCGCACCATCCACATGCCAGGTTTTGGAATTACTGCCATTCCAGCGCCGGCAAACGGCCAGGGCAGGGCCATGCCGACACCCAACAGCAGCGGTAGAAACAATCCGGCAGGATTCCCGGAAGAATAGATTTTTGCCGACAGCAATAACACGCTGATTACGACCGGAGCGACACAAGCGCCAGCCAGCAAAGCGGCGACAACCCCCATCACAAAAGCGGTAATGACTTTACTTCCGTTGCTGTCTTTCCGGCCAAGTTTGGCGCTATATTTTGAAAAGTCAATCATAAAGACATCAAACATGGCCAATGCCAGCACAAAGAAAATCACTGCAATAATAAAATTGAATAGCGCTGAAGAATTTAACGCGCCGAATTTGGCGCCGGTGAGAACCGCGATAACGCCAAGAATGCCATAAGCCAAAGCAATGCCCAACCCATAAGCGCCGCCACGGAAAAATCCCTGCCGTTTTGAATCATTATCTCCACCAGCTCCGATAATCGCCAGGTTTACCGGAATCATCGGCAGAACACATGGAGTCAGATTAAGCCCTAAACCGCCAAGAATGATTAACAAAATAATCACTAACATGCTTTTATTGGCAAATAAATTATTATCCGGATTTTTGCCTTCAAGAAAATTCATAAATTCGTCAACGTTAAGATAGCCGGCTGCATTCCTTTCCGTCTTGAATGCTCCCAGCAAAGCGGACAATCCGGAAGGCATGCCGGATGAAACTTGTGTGGTGGTGGTGGTGGTGGTGGTGGCGGCGGTAGCGGGAATATTACTGCCGACAATAAATTTTTTTGAGCCTGGAGCAAAACACAATGCGGGGGAAGTCGCGGTTTTATCTTTACATCCGAGAAAATCAATTTTGATTGCAAAAGGCGCTTGGCCGTCAAGTTGAAAATGCCAGATTGCATTTCCAGAAGGATAAATTTTAACCTGTCCGGAAAATTCGTCTTCGTGCGTGGCGGCTAAAGGAACTGCTTCCGGCGGCAACTCTATTCCGGAAGCGTCCAGTACATTAACGTTTGTTTGTGCTTGATACAGGTAATGTCCCGGAGGAATCTCTGCTGTAACAGTCAACTGTTTTTTGTCGTCTTTCCAGCTCCATTTGAACGGAGTTTCAAACTGGGCCGCCAAGGTTGATGACACGCACAGAACAATTAGCAACAAAGCATGTTTTATCTTCAAAACTTCTCCTCCGGGAATTAGGAACGGTCTCAAAAGAACCTATGATTTTACGCCACTTTCTGGAATGTTTTTCGCGCGGCTTGTTCGTTACATACCTGCCGGTATGCGTCTCACAGGCAACTCGAAAATCCAATCAAGATATGCGATGAAAATTCAATAGTTTATTTTGGTCCAGTTCCTTATTCAACGTTTATTTCTTTTTAAGCATTTTTTCCAGGTTGGCAATATAGTTTGTTGCTCCGCCTCTGACATACCCGGTGCGGCCAATAACCTCGCCTTTGCTGTCCAGCAGGAGGACGGTTGGAAATCCTTGAATTTCATATTTGCTCTGAAGTTCCTGATTTTGTTTTTTTACTTCTTCTGACTGTGCTTTTTTGCGCGGAAAATCCACCATTACCAAAATCAGGTTTTTGCTGGCGAATTCTTTGAATTCTTTTTGAGAGAATACTTCTTTATCCAATTTTATGCACCATCCGCACCAGTCAGAACCGGAAAAATCAGCCAGAATTGGCTTCCCGGTTTTAGCGGAAAGCTCCTGGGCTTTTTTCATGTCGGTCAACCATTCTCCGTCTCCGGCAGCAACAACTGAGCTTACCATGGCGACGGCGGCAAACAACGCGACAAACAACTTCTTCATTTTCATCTCCTGTTTTCGTTTAAATATTTTTGGAACCGTGCTTTAATAATAATTTTCATCGACAGCTTTGTCAATAACGCTTTCGTTAATTTGACTGGAATTGTTCTTATTCTGTTAATTTACCGGTAGAATTATCGTAAATTCAGTTCCGGAATTGGATGTTTCAACTCCAATGGAACCGCCGTGCGCCTCGACAAACTGTTTGGCGATGGCCAAGCCTAATCCCGTTCCTTCCGCTTTGCCGCAAGTCGTAAATGCCATGAACAGGCTACCTCTAATCGGTTCCGGAATTCCGGGTCCATTATCTTTTACCTTAATAACAACTTGATGACTATTCTGACTTAAGCTGACGTTTATTTTGGGATTTACAGTTTTGGCATCTCTCATCGCTTCAGCGGCGTTCCGGATAAGATTAAGCAATACGCGGAACATCTTGCTGGAATCTCCGGAAAAAGAAAAATCCGGCGGCGCATCTATTTCCAAAGAAACTTTATGATCTTCCAGCAATCCCTTAGCGGCTTTTTTGATTGTGCCAAGAAGTTCTTCGGAATGCAGGGTAGTTTTCTCCACTTCCCGGTTACGGGTGAAATCAAGCACATCGGTTACCATTTCCAGCGCATTTTGAGCGGCGGTGGAAATCATATTCAAATCTTCAAGCAATGAATTTTTGTCGTTCATATCTTGTTCTGCAAGCTCGCATAGACTGATAACTCCGCCGATTGAATTCCGCAAATCATGGCTGAGCATTGACATGGCTTGTCCAACTGCGGACAATTTTTCCTGACGCACAAGCGCTTCCTGCAAGTCCATATTTTTCAGCGCGGCGGCAGCCTGTTCAAGAAACAACCGGACCAGATAAATTCTTTCGCTGTGAAGCGTTACATTCCGCCGGTCAAACAGAGTAACAATGCCGTATTCTTCCAAAGCGAAATACAACATATCTTCAGACTCATAAATCTGGCCCTCAAGTTTTACCGGAATACTGTCCAGGTATTTTTTCGCCACTTCAGGGTCTTTCAATACCCCGGAGGCGGTAATAATGTCATATTTGCTCGGGCTTTTCACTGCCAGCAAACCGGAATTACAGCCGAGAATTTCAGACACCTGACTTAAAATATTACAAAGTAATTTGTCAAGTTGCCAATGTTGCGCCCGGATTTGTGAAATTACCGCAATCAACCCTTCCAGATTGCTGGCTTTGTTCCATTCATAAACTGATTTTGTTGCAATCTGCAATATTTCTTCAACCGAGAATGGTTTGCAATAATAACAGACATTCGCTCCGGCTTTGGCGACAATATCCTGTATGGAATGGTCGCTGTAAGCCGTTACAAAAATTATTTCAGACCGGTTGTCAATGGCGCGAATCTGAATAACCGTTTCCAGCCCATCCCAGCCCGGCATCCGCATATCAACAAAGATTGCAGCATAAGGGTTGTTGTCAGCG
This sequence comes from Victivallaceae bacterium, assembly GCA_041674645.1. GTDB lineage: Bacteria > Verrucomicrobiota > Lentisphaeria > Victivallales > Victivallaceae > JBAYVM01. The sequence goes on from JBAYVM010000006.1 coordinate 16,487, forward strand.
CAAGCTTTTTTGACCATTTCATAGCCGACTTTGCCGGTGGCGGCTTCGTCCATGTTGAATTTCAGGATTTCAGGCGTTGACGGTTTTACATTGCTACTGCCAAAAAGCTCGGCAGTGGCGGTGGCAAGCTCTTCCAGTCCAGGGCGAGCCGAGCGAACAGGACAGAGGATTTCACGAAAACTGTCTCTGATTGTTTCTTCATCGTCAATAACCAGAATGCGCGAGTTGAACGTTTTGAACATATTTGTTTCTCCTGCGGTTATAATTTTAGTTTCACGATTTTTTTATTTCAAAAGGAAGTGAAATCATCGCGGTGGCTCCTTTACCAATGCCTGGACTAATAATAGAAATTTTCCCCCCGTGCGACTCAATAATGGAACGGCATTGGTACAATCCAATACCGGATCCTCTGGATTTTGTCGAGAAACCATTCTGAAAAAGTTTATCAGCAACAGTTTTATCAAAACCGGAAGCATTGTCCTCTATTTCGATTATCAGCGTTTCGCCCTCACGGCGCAATGCAATATTTATGAAACGGTCATTCCCGTCTTCTGATTCTTCATCGAAAGATTCTGCCGCATTTTTAACCAGGTTAATCAAAACCTGTATAATGCGGGTTTTGTCAACTTTTATTTCCGGCAAATCCGGCGGCACATTGTAGTGAACGCTGATATTTCTTTTTTGTAAAGACGCTGATAGCATGGCCACGGAATCCTGCGCCAGATTAGTTATCGACACTGATGTTGAAGCTTCAAGCCGGTTTCCAGCATACGTCCGTTGTAGAGAAAGAACATCATTAATATGCGAAATGGAGTTGGCCATTTTGCGAAAAACTTCAATAAAATAGTTTTTCCGTTTAATCATCGAATCCTCAAGTTTTTCAACAAAAACCACCAGTTTACCAGCCTTGTCTTCCCCCAATGCCTGAGCAAATGCCGGCTGCTGATCTTTGAACATTTGATGCAACATTGAAAGCGATTGTATTTCCGGCCACTCAGCGTCTCCGATGTTCTTAACGGCAATGGTTCCAATCCCGGTTACAGCGTTGCCGATGTCATGCAATACGCTACTGGCCATCAACGCCTTACCTCGCTGTTCCGCCGCCTGTGCCGCCGCGTCTTCCACCCGCAACCGGTCACTGATATCCTTGAAATTCTGAATTACTCCAATAATTTTCCCTTGCGAATTATAATACGGCACCGAAGTTACCGCACAGGGAATACTGCTGAATCTGGTTTTCAACATAAAGTCAATTTCTACGCGTTCTCCTGTTTCAATTGTATGTTTCAAAGTACATAAATCAGAGTTGCAACGTTCATCGTCACAGGAGGAAAAATCCTTGCAGGCGCTTCCAACCAATTCATCACGGCTGTAACCTGTCATTGCCACATAACGCGCGTTGACTTCCAGTATTTTACGCTCGCTTGACAATACGCGCATTCCGTCCCCGGAAGTATTAAATATCTGCCGGATTTCCTCTTCGGCGCGCTTTCTTTCTGCAAGCTCTTTTTCAATTATCGTCCTCGCGGTGCGCAACCGGCGATTGGAGCTATAGGCATATATTGAGAATGCTAGGACTGTTCCGCCGAAAGATATTCCCAAAATAAACCAGTGCCAGTAGGTTTTCCATAAAACGGCAAACGTTATCCGACCATAATCTTTGTATGGGCCGACCCGCAAGTATTTCAGACATTCATTGACCGAATTATAATTTAATGGGGAACTCCAGCCGGCAATTCCTGCGGCTATGGAGGCGGCTTCTCCCTGCTTCATCTGCATCAGGGTGACGGTTACCTGTTCAACCAGCGCCTCCGGAGCATGTGGCAATTGCGATAACGGCCATTCCGGGTAAAGCGGCGTTGAACATAAAAACGGGAAACGGCGTAGCGGATATTTGACATTATGTATTATTTTAAAGTCACTCAGATTAATCAATTTTTCTTTGTCCATACTCTCTAAAATGCCTGAGCGTGCTGTTCCGGCATCAACTTTGCCGCTTTTAACTGCCATAACCACGTCGTCATGAGTTCCGCCAAATTGCAATGAACTCAAGCTCCGGAAAGGATTGAACTTCTCCTTCAACATGACCTCTAACGGCATCTGCCAGCCTCCGAATGAGGTTTCATCGGCAGCCATAAAGCTTTTTCCTTTCAGATCAGCAATCGTGTTAAGGTTTGTGTTGCATTTTAAGCAAAAAATAACCCCGCCGAATACATTATAGGAATAATCTTTATAGTCTTTCTTCATGGTGACAATACGGTTTGCGCCATATTTTAATTCCAACATCACATACATCGAAGAATTGACCAGAATGAAGTCTACTTTCTTGCTTTTCACCGCATCATCAACCTCGGAAAAATCCAGAGGCACAATCTTGAAACTGTATTCCGGAATATTTTTTGAAAGAAAAGCTGCGGTGGGGTCCCACATTTTCGAACATCTTTCTTTTCCGCGAAGCGCCAGCACGCCAATTCTGGCTTCTATCGGTTCTGCCCGGCAAACTATAACCATACTGAACAGTAGAATCACGCTCAAATACTTGCAATGAACAAATCTCATAAAAGCACCAGTCGTTATTTCTTTTTTAGCTTTTACTTAATAAAAATATCTATACTTGCCACTAAGCCAGCTTAAACAATAAACACCATGATACAAGTACAACATAGTCAGCAAGAAATCAACTGAGGCAACACAAAGTATTACCATGAAGTGTTTTCAGTTTTGACAAAACAGCTAGAAATATTTATTGCAGTAAAAGTTTTGGCGCAATAAACTTTTGCTTTATTCGTATAAAACGCTTGTATTTTATTTGCCACGAATTAAAATTATATCACGAGGTATTTGACTTAGTCGTCAAATAAAAGGAAGATGAAATCCGGAAGTTTATTGCGATTATTACAAAAAAAACGCGTCAAACTCCGGGCAAATCACAACGTGGAGGTTATCATGAAAAAGATAATCGTCGCTCTCGCCGCCATTACCGCCGGACTGTTCATTCAGGGATGCGCCTCAACGCAAGTTGCAGATGAACTCAACGGGCAAAAAATCTCAACTTGCCCGAAAGCTCAGAATGTAGCTCATGTCTATGGTGACAACTGGGGAATTTACTGTCTGTCAATTCCGCTATTGTCTGGAAGCGTTGACAAGCCCGGCGCCATTGTCTGGATGCAGGATACGGTAAATGTCAAAGAGGTCACCAAAATGGTTACCGCCAAGAGTAAAGAATTGGGCGCCGACAGTACTGTCGACCTGAAATCAAACGCATCATCCTTCTGGATTATGCCTGGAATCGTGTTGTTCTTCAGAAGTGTTGAAGTTTCCGGAAATGCCACCAAGGCAGCCGCAAAATAAACCGCATTAATTAAATGAATAGCGGGGCTGTACCAGAATTACTGAATACAGCCCCGCGTTATTTTCTGATTTGCATCAGCTAATGGTTACTGTTGAGTGAAAATCTGGAATCCGCTGTAAGCTTCCATTCCGTGCTCACCAATATCCAGGCCGCGCATTTCTTCATCATCAGAAACACGGATGCCTAAAGTATATTTTAACGCCACAAAAATTATCATCGCGCAGGAAAAACTGAATGCCCCAATCGCAAGCACTCCGATAAGCTGTGACATGAATGGCACGGATTCCATAAAAATTCCTGTAGCCAGCGTTCCCCATATTCCGCATACTAAATGAACTGATAGCGCCCCGACCGGGTCATCCAGCTCCATTTTATCAAAGAATGTGACGGAAAATACTACGATAATTCCGGCAATCAGACCAATCAGAATTGCCGCGCTGACAGAAACTCCGTCAGCTCCGGCAGTGATTCCAACCAAACCCGCCAGACAGCCGTTGAGCATCATGGATAAATCTGGTTTTTTCTGCATTGTCCAGGAGGTCAGCATTGAAGAAATGATTCCCGCCGCCGCTGCCAGTGTAGTCGTGACAAAAACATAGGAAACTGCGGCCGGACTGGCAGATAATACCGAACCGCCGTTAAACCCGAACCAGCCCAGCCATAACAGAAATACACCAATTGTCGCCAGTGGCATGCTGTGTCCGGGAATCGCACGACATTTGCCATTGACATATTTGCCAATTCTTGGACCTAGAATAATTACGCCCGCCAAAGCGCCCCAGCCACCGACGGAATGTACAAATGTTGATCCCGCAAAGTCATGAAATCCGAGTTCTGACAGCCAGCCTTTTCCCCAGCCCCACGAACCGGCAATCGGGTATACAAGCATCACATAGACCGCCGAAAAAATAAGAAAACTATTAAGCTTTATCCGTTCCGCCACGGCTCCGGATACAATGGTTGCAGCAGTCGCGGCAAACATTCCCTGAAACATGAAGTCAGTCCAGTAGGCGTAATTGCCGTCAGCATAACCAATCAATCCGGCTGCTCCTGCTGGACAACTTAAGCCGAAACCGCTGAAACCAATGACTTTGCCTAATACCCACGAACTACCTGGATACATCAGGCTGAAGCCCATAAGCGCGTAGGTCAAAAGTCCGATAGCGACAATGACAGTGTTTTTAAATAAAATATTCACGGTGTTTTTCGCGCGGGTCAAACCAGTTTCCAGCGTGGCAAACCCTAAATGCATAATAAATACCAGCGCCGTAGCTATCAACACCCATAAATTGTTAATCGTAAACATCTCGTTGCTTACTGTCGGCGCTGCGTCAGCCGCACTGGCAATGCATGGCAGTAAACCAATGCCAGTCACAATGCCAAATGTCTTTAATAATTTCCCGGAACTTTTCACTTTAATATCCTCCATTTTAAAAAGATAAAATTTTTATAAAAATTAATATTTATTTGTAAACAGCCAATCAGCCAATCGCGTCATGACCGGTTTCCCCTGTTCTGATGCGAACACATTCTTCCAGAGTTGTAATGAAAATCTTGCCGTCGCCAATGTTGCCGGTTCTGGCGCCAGCAATAATTCCTTCAAGCGTTTGGTTTACAAATTCATCATTTACTGCTATTTCCAGCCTGACTTTCTTGAGCAGATTAACTTCAATGTCCTGCCCGCGATAGTTTTCGTGATAACCACGTTGCTGTCCGCATCCTAAAGCATTGGTCACGGACATTTTATGAATTTCCCGTTTGTAAAGCTCCTGCTTTACCGCACTCAGTCTTTCAGGTTTGATGTAAGCTGTTATCAGTTTCATCTTCTATCCTTCCTTTTGTTATTTACAGTTTAACTACGAAAAAATTGTATGTTGCTTTGAGCACTTCCCGTGCCACAATTAATAAATTATTGTAATATGTTTAAAACAAATAGTTTGCGTAATTACTGCCGAGCCTGGGCTTGATAAAAATAAATACAATATTGTTATATATAGTGTATTGGAATACATTTTTGAGCTTTTTAATTGTGACGTAAAATGATGTCGTGCTGACCAAACTGTCGTCGTTTTCATATGGCGGACATTACGAAAAATAATCTTCAGCGTCGACCAGGTTCAAGTATATGGTCTCGTGTAAAACAGAATGCGAAGATGAAAAACATTCAATATTTCACCAAGCAATATTGACGTTTGCCTTTAACCATGTAAGATAACCGGCGAAAACTTTTGACAACAGAGTGAGGTTGAAACATGACATTACAGAATACTTTTTTTACTTTGCCGGACGGCAGGACGACGAAATTATACCGGTTACGCAATGCCAACGGCTTCGGGGCGGACATTTCCGACTGGGGCGGAATTATTACGGCACTATACGCGCCGGATAAAACTGGCGTTTTGCGGGATGTTGTTCTGGGTTATGCCAACCCGGCTGATTACCTGAAAAATTCGCCGTATTTCGGGTGCATTGCCGGACGTTACGCCAACCGGATAAAAGACGGCAGATTCACTCTTGACGGAAAGACGTTTCAGCTTTCGCAGAATAATTTTGGCAACTGTCTGCACGGCGGCATTGCCGGTTTTGATAAACAGCTTTGGAATGGCGAATGTGACGGGCATACTTTAACCTTGTCCAGAATCAGCCTGGACGGCGAGGAAGGTTTTCCCGGCAATCTGGAAGTCAAGGTAACTTATTCAATCACAGCGGACAACGCGTTGCAAATCGAATATTTTGCGGAGACTGATGCTCCGACTGTAATCAATCTGACCAACCACAGTTATTTCAATCTGGACGGCGAAGAGACGGTTGACGCGCATTTCATCGGCATTAACGCTGACAGTTATACTCCGGTACAAAACAACGGAATTCCTTCCGGCGAAGTGGCTGAACTAAGCGGAACCACGCTGGATCTTGCCAGATTGATTCGTTTGAACGGAAAGTACAACAGATTAGCGACCGACGGCATTGATCACAATTACATTCTAAATCCGGAATGCGCACAACTTGAAATTTCCGCCGCGACCGCGTTTTCAGACAAGTCCGGCATCGGGATGGAAATGTTCACCACTGAACCGGGAGTGCAGTTTTATACCGGGAATTTTCTGGACGGCAGTGTTGCCGGAAAAAACGGAGTTGTTTATCAGCGGCGCGGCGGATTCTGTTTCGAAGCTCAACATTATCCGGATTCGCCGAATCATGCAAATTTTCCTTCAACCGTGCTTCGTTCCGGAGAAACATACCGGCAGACTACCATTTATCGTTTTTCCGTCGGCTGAGCGGTGGATAACGGTTCTTTCTGCATTTTGCGGTATTGACCGGGCGGGAAGCCGGTTTCCCGCCGAAAACTGCGTGAAAAGGTGTGATGGTCGGAAAAGTTCAGCATTTCCGAAATCTGTTCCAGCGACAAGTCCGAATGTCCCATCAGCTCAATGGCTTTGCGAATGATGAGTTTTTTGACGTAGTGCATTGGCGTCATGCCGAGTTCTTTCCGGAAAATCCGGACAAAATGGTTTACAGACATTCCGGATTTAGCCGCCAGTTTTTCCAGCGAAATAGTTCCGGTCAGGTTTCTTTTGATGTAAAAAATTGCCTCATTCAGCCGCGAATCCATGGATTTGTCGCGTTTATGAACGGCTTCTTCGCGGTAGCCCTGCAATACCCGCAGCGCCATAATATAGAGGTAATGTATTTTTACCGCTTGTTCCAGTTTGTCGTCGGCAATTGAATTAATAAAAACCTGATCCAAAATATCTTTGCAGTCGGCCAGAGGAATAATTGTGGCTGGCAGATTTTTGAAAAGCGTATTGTCGTCAAAATTGAATTTTACCGTGCTGATCCGGCATGGCGTGAAAGATTCAAAGCAATGTTTCCGTCCGGGCGGAATTAACGCCGCCCGGCTGGCATCGAGATAATCATTTACTCCGTCCAGGCTCACTTTCAGCCGGGTATCCGTTTCAAAATAATAATCCAACTGCCAGAACTCATGCGCATGACAGGTAGTCGCGTGCGGTTTGAGAAATCCGTTGATGTTCTGAGTCAAAATTTTCATGCGTCATAACCTGTTGGTTGTCAAATGCGGAATAAACGTTATGTGAACATTATCCTTGGATATTTTATTTATATTCCCAAACATTCTTATGTTCTCTCCGTAAAAGCGCTACATTTCACAATGAGTTTAGCCGCGAAAAAACTTTTTAAAATAGTTCGCCTTAAGATTTATATAGGTTCCCGTTTTTATTACTGGGTTTCATTGGCAAAGGGGGAGATGGAGTACTTATGTCCTTGTGTGTTGACGGC
>JBAYVM010000007.1:0-22658 GCA_041674645.1 Victivallaceae bacterium
ACAACGTCATTTTTTCGCCGGTTTAAGGCTAAGCCTGGCGCTACTTCCAATCTTACCCTCTGATATTCCAAGCTCAAATATCCGATCGAAAACACAAAACCTCAAGCTTCCCGTAATTCCTCGCCGCACTTTAGAACTCCAGAACTTTAGAATTTGCCTTTTCTCACTTCTTAACCCTTAACCCTTAACCCGTCTATTTTGTTTCAACTGCAATCCGGTTCTCCAAATTGGTTTTTATCTGCATGCAAACACAAAAACGGAAGTTTGCCTAGTGTTCACCGAAAAAATTCTTTGATAAATTGTTTGCGGCGAGTGTATTGACAACGTGATTTATTGTTGTATTTTTTTTGGTTATTGATATAATATAGACAACATTTCTATTCAGATTTTCAGCAAAACTCAACCGACAGCGATTTTATATTAAATTGTTGTCAAACGAAAGGCTCCGTGTGATTATGGGGATTAAAATGTTCATCGAACAAATTCCGCTTTGGTTTTTTTATGCTGTCAGTGTTGGCATTGTGTTTTCCTCGGTTTTAGTTGGGTTCTGGCTCGGTAGTATTTTACGCCGGAATAATAGAGGGTCTGATGCTCCGGTAGGAACGATTGTTGGTTCCATGCTTGGCCTGTTGGCGTTCATCCTGGCGTTTACTTTTGGAATGGCCGCTTCCCGTTTTGATGCCAGAAAGCAATTGTTACTGGATGAAACTAATGCTATTGGAACAGCCTTTTTGCGTGCTGACTTTCTCCCTGCGGTTCAGTGTAATGAAACGAAAAAGCTTCTCCTCAAGTATGTCAATATTAGAACCGGAATGGTCGGGCATCCGGATAAATTGGCACAGGCATTGATAGATTCTGATAAACTGCATGCTCAACTGTGGGCTCAGGTGTCCGGGATTCAACAACTGGGGATTAATCCTGTGCTACCTGGACTTTATGCGCAAGCACTCAATGATGTTATAGATTTTCATTCCAAGCGGGTTACCGTTGGTTATCAATATCGGATTCCAGGCAGTTTTTGGATGGCGCTTTACTTTGTGACGATATTGACTATGGGAATGGTCGGATATGACTTTGGTATTAACGGACGGGGGGTTATTGCGGTAAGTTTAATATTAGCGTTGGCGTTTTCGGCGATTATCGTTTTGATAGAAGATCTTGACCGTCCGACGGAAGGGATGCTCAAGGTTAGTCAGCAGCCAATGTTTGAACTTCAGGAAAAAATTTCCAAAGGTGTGGAGTAAGCGGAATCTTTTTCGTCAGTTGTGCGGTTCAGCAAAACAGCCAATTTACACTGTAAGTCGTAAATTGGCTGTAGTATTTGCCGCGGATTAGATTTTTTTAGACTTCTTTTCCAGTTTGGCGGCTCTTTTTTCTTTGATGGTTTTAGTTGCTTGTTTCTTGGTTTCCTTCTTGGAATCCATACTCTTAGCCATTCTTGTCGCTCCTTCTTAAAGTGTTGAAATATACTCTGTGGACTCTTTGATAATCCACTTTTTAGCTGGATTTAATGTAATAGAGAATAATTGCATATCAACTGCAAGTTTTATTTTGCTGAATATTTTGTTTGTTATTTAAGGAGGATATTGCTTTAGTTTGCTCTGGCAGGCTCAAGCGCAAGTGTGCCGATAGTTGTCGGCAAGGGCGTTGTGGATTGTCCCCAGTAGTTGAAATAGTGTTTTCGGAAGCTGCCAGGGTTCTCATGGTTCAAAGCTTTAAATATTTTTTCAGTTTCTTCTGTTTGTTGACAAAAAAGTATTGTCAGGGCGCCATAATAGAGATAAGCTGAGTTATTCGGATTTTTTTGTAAATTGGGCATTATGATTCTAGCTGCCTGGACCGGGCGGCCACTTTTCAAAATAGCCGAGATGTAGCAGGCGATGGCGGTTTTTGATTGCGGCGCCATTTGCCAGGCATCTTGATACAGGCTTAAAGATTTTCCCGGAGACAGTTCTTTTAACTCCACAGCTTTACCATAAGTTATTAAATCGACCGGGCGGACTTTTTCTTTGGGTGAGACGGGCATTAAAACTATCACTCCGGCAGCGATTGTCAGCAAAATAAATATTTTAAGCTTATTCCGCTGGAGATTATTCAATATGAAAAAGCAGGGGAGTGGCGCCAGCATACAGAATACCGGATAAAAAATGATGCGGTAGCGCGCCAGAGGGTAAAACAGGCAAATCGGAATGATAAAAGAAATTATAAAAATCATCAGGATACTGTTTTTGCGGAATACTCCGCCAGTTATCAGCAGCAATATCAGCGAGATTAATGCCAGAGGAATTAAAAACATTGGACCAATCATGTATTTTAACGGGAAAAGCAGGTCTTTAAGATAGTAATAATTAAGATTATTGGGGATTTCAGTTGAAGAAAAAACCAGTGGAACTTTTTTGGCAAAGCCTAAAAGAAAATTCGCAGAAGTGACAGTTCCTATGACATTTGTATCTGTTCCCAGTTTCGGGGACTCGTAAGGAAACTCGGATGGCTCAACGCTCATGCTCTGCGCGTTGTTAGCTTTGCCGACGCTGACGGCATACTTCATGTTGATATGGAAAGGGCGCAATTCGCTTTTTCCGGTATTGTAATAATTAAATATAGAAACTGGAACCAGCAGCGTTGCGATTCCTCCTGCCAGGCACGCAGTGACAATAGACATTTTTATTCTCCAGCGTTTGTCCTGAAGTCCGCCAAAACGGTTGAAGTAACACCAGAGAACCCAGGCTGCGCCCAACACGCAGAATATTGAGGCGGAGACTCTGCACATACAAGGCAAAGCCAGTAACAGGCCGACAGTGTAAGACGCTGACGGAGAAAAATGTTTTTTTCTAGCCCAGATTAAGCCGGCTAAGGCCAGGAGCGAGAAAAAAGTCATATAGGTTTCTTTTAAAATGAAACTCTCATACATTAAGCCCGGCGCGTACAATGCCGCCAGTAATCCTGATGCCAGCGCCCAGGATTTTTTCCCGGTAAGCGCCAGCGCGCACCAGGTTACCAGCAGGGTAATGCCAATTCCCATCAACATTTGAATTACAACGATAGCTTCCGGCATCGGTTGTCCGCCGTTAAAATACATGGTGGCGGCAATGGTGAATTTGTAGAGGGTGAAGAGCGAAAAGCCGTTATACAGCCATGAGCCGATATGCAACAGCGTATTCATATCAAGCCCGACAATATAATTATAAAAAGGGAATGGCGAATCCGACCTGAACCATAGCGCGGCGCCCCTTACGGTTAATGCCACGATGAAAGGTATTATAAAAACAAATTCTTTTCTAATTTTTAACGAACGCATAAATTTCATAAATCACTTCATGTCAGAATTAAGTTGACTCAGTCAAGTAATTTCTTGCACAACAAAGAATTTCAAAAACAATTTTGTGGAGTCACAATAAAATAATCTTCGGACCAGATTATTCGCAATTTATATAGGCGATTGATGTTTGGGCCTTTATGATGCTAAGCAAAGCTCATAAATCCTATCAAAGCAATTTTGGTATCTCCTCCGCAATGCCATGTATAAATAAAGAAGCGCTAAAAGTACAATGCGTCTCTAACTGTCGTTTTCCCACCACATAACCATAATATTGCCATATTTACTTTATGAATATGATATAGCCTTATAAGATACATGAAATTTTTTTAATTGCAATAAAATATCACTAAATTGTTGTTTTTATAGGCGATTACGATAGTGTTTCAGTCTTTTACGGTGTAGGATAACGCGGAAATTTACTTGCGGTGATTTGAAAATATTTATCTGCGGCTTAAAATTATTGAAAATGGAGTTTGATATTTTGTTACATTATCTGGTAAAAAGAATCGGTCTGGCGTTGTTTACTCTGCTGGTAATTATGGCGGTAAGCTATCTCATGCTCAGATTGGCTCCGGGGGATCCAACCAAAAGCAGTATTATTGGAGGCGATGCTCCCGGGAGCAGCCTTTCTTCGGCAAAAGGTGAATTTGCGCGTAACACCGCTCTGCGGGAAAAGCTTCATTTGGACCAACCGGTGTATATCGGTTTTTATTATTGGTTGAAAGCAGTTGTTTTGAAGTTTGATTTCGGCGTTTCTGCTTCAATAGACACTGGGCGTCCGGTCACGGAAATTATTATGGAAAGATTGCCGGTGACTTTGAAAATAAATATTCTGGCCGTTCTGGTGACTTACCTGCTGGCAATCCCATTGGGGATATATTCTGCCGTTTACCCGGATTCAACCTTCGACCGCGGGGTGACATTTATTCTCTTTTTTCTCTACTCTTTGCCGGTGATCTGGGTGGCGCTGGTTTTTCAGGCCGGATTGTGTGAGGGCGGCTTGGTATCTGTTTTTCCACTGAAAGGTCTTGTTCCGGCAAATCCGGAAAGCATGAGCAGCTGGCGGTTGCTTGGCGCGACCGGAATGCACTATATTTTGCCGGTAACCTGCCTTGCTTATGGCGGCTTTGCCGGCTTGTCCAGATATGCAAGGTCAGGGATGTTGGATGTTATTAATCAGGATTACATTCGGACTGCCAGAGCCAAAGGTTTATCGGAAACATCGGTTATTTTCAAACACGCATTGCGAAATGGGATGATTACGCTCATCACGTTGTTTGCGGATTTACTGCCAGGTTTAGTTGCCGGCAGTATTATTGTCGAATACGTTTTCAGCATTCCAGGCATGGGATCACTATCGCTGTTGTCTCTTTCCAGTCGTGATTATCCGTTGCAGATGGCGTTGTTCTGTTTTGCCGGTGCGCTTACACTCGGCGGGATTTTGCTTTCGGATATTATGTATATGCTAGTCGATCCGAGAATAACCTTCGCCGGACATCGCCGGTAAGTTTATTCTTCCCCGCTGACGAAAATTGAAGAAATAGTTACCGCAGACATGAATCCGCCTACCGCGACTGAACCTTTGGCGGAAAGAGCGGTTTCCGGCAGTTGCATTTTCGCAATTTGCTTCCGGTTTATTTCCCAGGATAATTTTTTCTCATGAATCGTAATTTTTACTTCATAAGCCAGATTTTCTTTAAGTTGCGGCGTGCCGGGAAGAGTAATGATTTTGCCGTCCAGAACCAGCATACAGCCATTGTTGTTCATGATTCCGCCCAGGCCTTTGGCTGGCATCGGCTTGCCGTCAAATGTAGCATTTATATACCAGTTAAGCTGATTGCCTTTAGTTATTGAAGCTTTAAAGTCAAGTTGATTTGCGGTTATGGATTTGCGTAAAACTGCCATTGCCGGGTTGCCGTCATCGGGAATCAACAATCCGGAGCCAGTCGCGGGGATGATTGACTGGCTGGTTCCGTAATCCTTCCAGTAACTGTAATCACCGATGGTAGTGAAATTAAAAAGTTTTGAGTAAACTGTCTTGGCTGGTTGCTGTTTAACGGCTTGAGACTTAATTACATCCGGAGAATTTAAATATTCACTTTCGGTTTTTACCGGACGAATCGGCAAGTTTGCTAATTTTGAAGCCGGATTCCAGCCGGCCAGCCTGGCCAGCATTGTCCAGAATGCTCTGGCTTTCAATGCCGCGCTCAACGGGCGAACGCTTATCACGTTTTCAGGCAACTCAAGATCATGATTTGGATTCTTTTCAATCCAGTTAAAAACCCAGTTTTCTTCCGCGGTTCCTTTTTGGTAATCACCGTTATCTTTGACAAAGAATGCATTATAGTTGACTTTTCCGTCCGGGTCATAGCTTTCGATGTCGGCAAAGTCGAATAATACTTTTCCGTTCTTCCGGCAGTATTCTCTTATCTGCTCGTTGCGTTTATGCAGATTGCCTTGCTCGCCGGTGCCGTTGACATGACCGGTCATATAAATAAATATTACTTTAGGAAATTCTTTTTCCAGCTTGGACATTAATTCCAGATACTGTTCTATTTCGTCTTCGCTCGCATTGCTGACTTGGTCACTCCAAGCCCAGACTACCAGATTTCTGTCATTGTCTTTATTGTTAAGCATAGCTCTGGTTCTGTCAGCCCATGCTTTCCGGTCCGGATTGCCCAAATCGCCTGCCGGTATCCGGTCAAACATTGATAGTGCATCGCCGCGTCCGCTCCAGTTAAAATTATAAAGCACCGGATTTTTGCGTCTCAAGGCTTCCATTCCGGAAACAATTTGACTGGCGTAATCAGTGTGCGCAAAAGCAAGCTTGAATTGTTTTCTGGCTTTGTCGATGTATTCCGGCGGCACATACGACAGCCGCGTATTGGTATGATCAACTATTAATGCGTCGCTTTTTACTGTAGAAACGCTGATTAATGCTATAAAGATGAGCAGTGTTTTGAAAAAGACATTCATGCGGCCTCCTTATGTTAAAATTTTAGTTGCGATGTTACAATATAGTAAAATTCTGCAATTACAAAAAAATCCACCGCCTTAATTTATAAGGAGTTGCATTTTTTTAGCCTGTTGCATTGTGCGTAAAGCAGAAACACTATGCCGAAAAACTATAGCTTAACGTTTTTCAGCCATGCCTCTGCCATCAGCGCGTGCCCGGCGTACGAAGGATGCACCCCGTCGCTCAACCAGTATTCCGCAGGAGCTTTTTTGACCGCAGCGTCAAAAACTTGCTGAAACGGTATGAACGGGGCATTAAACTCAGCGGCTAATTTTTTCACCGTTTCGCGTCGTGCATTGATTTCCGGAACCCATTCCGGTGTCACGGCCCCGCATACGAGGACAAAAGGTTCACATAAAACAAGTTTTACCTCAGGCAATACATCTATTGTCCATTGCAACAGTTCCCGGTAAATTTTTTCGTAGCGCGGAACTTCAACGCCATTCCGGCTGCCGAACTCATGCCAGGTATCGTTAACGCCAATCAAAATACTGATAACGTCCGGTTTCATATTCAGCGCGTCACTTTTCCAGCGAGCATATAAATCTACAATCCGGTTGCCGCTGATGCCGCGATTGAATAGCTTGTAATTCTGGTCCGGCGCGGAGCTGAGAAGCTTCGCCGCAGTCATCTGAACATAGCCGCCGCCGAGACTTGAGTTCGGCGCTGAACCTTCCCGGCTGCGTCCGCAATCGGTAATTGAATCCCCTTGAAACAGAATAGTTAAACCAGATGTCATAATATTTCGTTCCCTTAGTTAATTTGATTTCTTGAAACACCAGAAATAAAGTTCATTAATATCTTAATGAGTGGTAATTTATACCTATTCTGGTTTATTTCATGTAAAATGCCGGATTTTCATAAAATATTTTGCCTGCAATCATCTTAAAAAAAAGCTATTTTTGCCACATTTTTCAAACACTTACGGCTTATTTTTCGCGGTAAAAATTGAGGAGGTAAAAATTTTCTTAAAAATTTCAATAATAAACTTGCAGGCGCTATTGACAAATAGATTTATTCCAATATAATACAGGCTGTAAACGAAAATGTCCTAAGAAAAAAAAGGAGACAAATCATGGGAACCATATGTCCATATTGCAATATTGAAGTTAGTGAAGGTTCAATTGAGGCGGAAGACGGTTGCTGTCCGGAATGCGGATCGGTAATTACGGTTTCAACCATGTTTATCGACCCGGAAGACGCTTCCAGTTTTGAAGACGAACCCGATGCATTTGATGCGGAAGACGACTTCATTGATGATGATGAATTTGATGCAAAAGAGTTTCTCGGCGACGATGACTTTGATGATGAGGAATTTGGCGGCGAAGAGATGGATTTTGGCGATTTCGACAAAGACAGCGATGGCAATGGCAATGATGATGACTATTGATTAATCGCGTCAAAGAAAACAAGTTTAAAACCGGCTCAATGCCGGTTTTTTTTTGCCGGGAAAATTGGACAGACGCAAATATTGAAAAATAATGAACAGAAGGAATTGATTTAGCTGGTAAAACGTCTAATATATAAAGGTTTAATGAAATCTAAAAAAACACTGAATTAAGAGGTTTGAATAATATGGCGCAAAAAGTAGTCAATAAAAAAGCGTTGGGTGCGGAAATAAGTAATTCTTTAATGGATGATTTCGATAGATTTGAACACCTGGCAATTACTTACTGGAAACAGATATTGTGGGCGTGTGTATTGATTGTCGTCGTCGTTGCCGTAGTTGTCTCTTTTTTAGCCTGGCAGGCGGCGGCGGATAAGCAGGCGGCGGATGTTCTGGCCAATGCTGGAACCGAGCAGGAAATAATTAAAGCCGTGCAGGAATACGGGAACAATAAAGCTGCCAGATATGCCAGATTGCGGTTGGCAAGTATGTATATAGAACAAAAACAGTTCGACAAAGCGTTTGAACAGTTTAAATTAATTGCCTCCTCCGGTGCGCCGGATGAAATGTTGTGGCAGACCAGACTGGCCGAAGCTTATGCGCTGGAACTTGCCGGACGCTTTCAAGAGGCCGTTGAACGTTTTGCTGAAATCGGACGCGACAGCTTCCTGCCGGAAGCATTCCGTTGCGAAGCCAATTACAGCGCCGGTAGAATCAGCGTTCAACTAAAAGACACTAAAAATGCAGAAAAATATTTACTCAAGGCCAAAAATGCCTTGGTTGTCGCTCGCGGACAACAACCGGATTTTGCGGTTGATTTCTGGCAGCGTCAGGCCAAATTTATGTTGAACGTGCTCAATTCCGGTGATACTGTCGCGGCTGTTAACCCGGTTGCTAAAGCTACTGCGGTTGCGGCGGCAAAAGCAAAAAAGAAATAACTGAGCGCCAGCAGTCGAAGTTCAAGCTTATTTCCGGCGGCTGAAATCAGGATTTCTGCATGATTAATTTCACATGGAGCAATTATGAGCGCACTGACAAAAAAACAGGAAGCGCTGATTAAAGCGCTCTACACCCGGCATGGCAGAAAAAAATATGACCTTTGTGTCTGTGAAGGCGCCAGGTGTTGTTCTGAAGTTCTTGCCGCCAGTCCGCAACTAATTGAATTTACCGTTTGCGCTGATTCTTTCACCGCCGAGTTAGGGTTGACCGATGAAATAATCAGGCTTGACGATTCCGAATTTATGAAACTTTCTTCGACCATTTCCTCTCAGGGAATACTCATGGTTGTCCGCAAGCCGGAGCCGGTTGCCAGCGTTGCCGTTCCAGCAGACGATTTTCTTTTTGTGCTTGACCGCGTGGGTGATCCGGGTAATTTCGGTACCATTTTGCGTACTGCCAAAGCTGCCGGGCTGACTGAAGTCTGGTACACCACCGGTTCTGTCGATCCGTTCAGTGACAAAGTCATCCGGTCGGCGATGGCCGCTCAGTTTTCACTGACGTTGCGGGAATATCCTGATTTGGACGCCCTGGCCAGCGCCGCATTGTCTTTCAGCTACCGTCGCTTTTATCTTACCGATCCGCATTGCGGAGCCAATTGTTTTACCGAAAAAAAGCTGTATGATAAATCGGTGATAATTATCGGCAGTGAAGCGCACGGCGCGGGAGCCCTGGCCGGAGCGGAAAAAGTCATGATTCCCATGCCGGGAAATTTTGAATCACTCAACGCTGCCCAGGCGGCGACAATTTTTTTGTTCGAGTACGTTCGAAGAAATTCAATGGAAAATTCTTCAGGTATATGAAATGAAAGGCAAATATTACAAACTGGAAATATATGTTCCGGAATCGCATGTGACGGCAGTGAAAAACGCGATTTTTCAGGCAGGTGTCGGGAAAATCGGCAATTATGACTGTTGTTGCTGGGAAACCGGCGGCACTGGTCAATTTCGTCCATTGAGCGGCAGCAATCCGTTCATTGGCAGTGAAGGGCGGGTGGAACAGGTCACGGAAGTGAAACTGGAAACCATTTGTCCGGAGAATGTGCTGGAAACCGTAATTGCGGCATTGAAAGCCGCTCATCCGTATGAAACTCCGGCTTATCAATTCTGGCTGGTTAATTGTGATTATTAAAACGAGGTTAAAATGTTTTTTATAGAAACTCTATTTAAAGATCCGCAATATTTTTTGTCCGTCATCTTTGTGGTGGTTTTTTCCGTCTGCTGCCATGAATATTCCCATGCCAGAGTGGCGTTGTGGCAAGGCGACCCGACGGCCGCAAACGCCGGACATCTTACCTTGAATCCGCTGAAACAAATGGGGGTGATTTCGCTGATTATGTTGGCGTTTGTCGGTTTGGCCTGGGGACAGGTTCCGGTAAATCCTGCCCGGATGCGCCACCGCTACAGTCCGGCGCTGGTGGCATTTGCCGGACCGGCGATGAATATTTTACTCTTTCTGGCGTTCTGCATCTTGCTGACGCTGGTGGCGCTGAAAGGCGGCAATCCGGCGGCGGAAGGATTGTTTTTTACTGGCGCAATGATTAATATGTTGCTGTTCATAATCAATATGTTGCCGGTTCCGGGGCTGGACGGTTGGGCTGTCTTGTTGAATTTATACCCGAATCTGGCGATGAAAAATCCCGAATTTGTAAAAGGGGCTTCGCTGTTGTTAATTGTGCTGGCAATTGCCTTTCTGCAGTACCTGCGAATGGCTGGATTTTTTATGACGATAACGGTAACCAACTGGCTTTATATGATGTTCAACGCTACGGGATGGTTTTGACGCGATGAAAGACGATAAAGTATGGCAGGTTTTTGAAGTTAACTCCGCATTGCGTGAGCTGATAGAGAACAGCTTGATGCCGTTATGGATTCGTGGAGAGGTCGGCACGTTGAATGTTCATCGTTCCGGTCATGTGTATATGACGCTGAAAGACCAGAAGTCTCAACTGCGGGCGGTATTTTTTGGTGGCGCTGAACGCGCCAGGGAGATGAATTTGCAAGTCGGCGCTGAAGTTGAAGCGTTGGGCAAACTGACGGTTTACGAAGCTCGCGGCGAATATCAGTTGTCTGCCCGGGTCTTGCGTCCGGTCGGTTTTGGCGACTTGCAACGCCGGTTTGAAGAATTGAAACGCAAGTTAGCAGCGGAAGGTCTGTTCGCGCCGGAACGTAAAAAACCGATTCCGTTACTGCCTTCCTGCATTGGTGTCGTCACTTCTCCTGACGGCGCGGCAATCAGGGATTTTTTGCAAATTATCAACCGGCGCTTTCCGAATATCCACATCATGATTTATCCGGCTCCCGTGCAGGGGATTGGCGCGGAAATTAAGCTGGCGGCCGGAATAAAATTTTTCAACCGTCACCATAAAGTTGAGGTTATTGTTTTGACTCGTGGCGGCGGCAGTATGGAAGACTTATGGCCGTTTAACGAGGAAATTCTCGCGCGGGCAATTACAGACAGCCGCATTCCGGTAATTAGCGCTGTCGGACATGAAATAGATTTTACCATTTGTGATTTTGCCGCCGACTTGCGGGTTCCGACGCCTTCCGCCGCCGCTGAACTGGTAATCGGGCATCGCGAAGAGTTGCAAAATAAATTAAAACGCGCCGACAAAGATTTGCGCGGCAGTTTGTTGATGTTGGTTAGAGAGTTGAAAAACCGGATTGACGCCGCTTCGAAAAGTTATGTTTTCCGTGAGCCGCTCCATTTGGTCAGAGAAAAACAGCAGCTGGTCGATGAACTCAGTAAAGATATTTCCATTGCATTGGAAAGAGCGATGACCGCGAAAAAAAGTCGTTGTGAACTGCTCGGTAACCGGCTGAAATCAATTTCTCCGGCGACTATCCTTATCCGTGAAAAATTGCGCATGGTCAATCTGGTGAAAAATCTGAATTCGACTGCTGCTCAATATTCGGAACGGCTTGCCGCGGCAACCGGCAATCTTGAGGCCAGGTTGAATGCGCTTGATCCGAAAAATGTTTTGCGGCGCGGATATTCAATCATGGTTGATCGCGAAACCGGCGGAACTGTAACCAGCGCCAAACAACCTCCGGGTAAAAAATTGACGGCAGTCCTGGCGAAAGGACGGCTGGAAGTCGTCGTTGAAAAAGGTATTCCGGAATGTTAGAATTTACGGACAAAAAATTTGATGTAAATAATCCGGTTCTGAATGCCGGTTTTGCGACGGCAGTGCCACTGTTAATTATTTTTTATCTTCTTCTGCCCGCAGTTGTGAATGCGACCGCCGTATCTGCTTCCCTTCGCCAGTTAAACATGGGTTTGCTCGTGATTGCTCCTTCATTGATTATTCTGATGGCATTGCTTGTGGTCATCTATTTCGCCGGAACCAAAGGACAACTGTTCGTGAAACTTGAACTTGTTGACTGGAATGCAAAATATCTTGCCGTTGCGTTGACTGGAGCTTTTGGAATGCTTTTTCTCGCCGGAGCTGTTACTTATGGATTCGGTAACTTGTTGAAAATTTTGAACATACATTTTGAATCGCCGATTTTTCTTAAACTGGTATTGGAGTGTGACAACAAGACCCTGGTGGCGCTGGGGGTTGCGGCAATCGTGTTGGCGCCGGTTACTGAAGAAATTATCTTTCGCCGGTTAATTTTCGGTTTTGTCGCGGCGCGTACCGGAGTAATTATGGCCATGACTTTAACTTCCCTCGCGTTCGCTGCAATTCATTTTTCCATAGTGCAACTGCCGGGATTGTTTTTGCTCGGAATGGCGTTTCAAATATTTTATTTGCGTTTTAATTCGTTATACCCAGCAATTCTGCTTCACGCATTCAACAACACCATTGCTTTTGCCGGAATTCTGTTAATCAGAATACTCCATCTGCCGGTCGCGTAATCTTGAAAAGAAGAATTAACATGAATGATGGCTGTAAAACAGAAAAAATAGCATGTCGTCCGGGGTGTGGCGCATGTTGCAGTGTGTTGTCGATTTCTTCGGCAATACCGGGAATGCCAGGTGGAAAGCCGGCCTTTGTTCCGTGCATTCATTTGACGGAAGATTTTCGATGTGCAATTTTTACTTCACCCGAACGTCCGGCAGTCTGCGCTTCTTTGCGTCCGTCGCATGAAATGTGCGGAAACTCCCGCATGGAGGCCATCGCGTACCTCACGGAACTGGAAAAACTTACCAGCTGAAATGAGATTGAATTTTTTTGCTCAATGTCCATCCTGAGATTTGCGGGGATTTTTTTTGTCGGGTTCTCGAAAAATCGGATAACCCTATTATATTACTCAGGTTAATACGCATCGACCGGCAATGCCGGAAGCTAAAAATCTTTTACTAATTAAAGTTTATAAAACGAGGGGCAAAGCTGTGCTGACTAACATTACAGATATGTTGCGCGGGTTACTGGACTGGATGACTCTGGTTGTTAATTCCGGCGCCTGGCCGGACTGGCATTTTGTTGGCATGGTCTCCGTTTTTATTGTAATTTGGACTGGCAGCGCATTCGCCGCCGCCACTATCGCGGAAATGGCCGGACACCGGATATTGCTGCATTTTCTTGGCGGATTAGCCTTGCCGTATATTTACCCGGCGTTGCTGATGCTTAGAATTAAAAAAGTTGAAAAGCAGGTGGTATTTTTGGAAGAAGTTGCCGAAAGTGGCGAATCTTATCAAATAACGGCGAAACTGGCTAACATTCGGGAAAAAAAGATTGAAGCACGTCAGGCCAAAAAAGTAATGATGTTTGAAAAGATGAAATCTTTTCAGCAGTCTCAGTCGGGAAATGCTGATTCTGAAAGCGTCATGCCTTCAACGGATGAAACAGAACAGCCTGCGGAAGCGGTTCAGGAAGAACAACCGGCATCAGTTGTGGAAGAAAACATTATAACTCCTGAGCCTCAGGCTGAAGTTGCGCCGGCTCCGGAACCGGTTTCCGGATTAACCCGGCGGCAGATTGAAAGTCTGGCAGTGGATAACACCGGCGGGCGGGTCGGACCGTTTCTCATCACTCTTCATCAGGGGCAGCCGGTGACGGCGGTTTCCATTAAAGGCATTCAGGATGAACTGGCAACTTTTGAAGTTCAAGTTGAAGACAAAATTAAAAGTATAAGAATAAGATATCAAAATATAAAATCTTGTGAGAAAATGATTTAACAGGAAGAAGTAATGTTTAAACCAGTCAATAATCAGCCGCATTTTTCAGAAATGGAACAGGATGTCCTTCAATTTTGGAAGGAACAGGAAATATTTGAAAAATCTCTTGCCAATCGCAAGGGTAATGACGAATATGTTTTTTACGATGGTCCGCCATTTGCCACCGGACTTCCGCATTATGGTCATCTGTTGGCCGGAACAATTAAAGACGTGGTTCCGCGTTATCAGACGATGCGCGGCAAATACGTTGACCGGGTTTTCGGCTGGGATTGTCACGGACTGCCGGTGGAAAATGAAATGGAAAAGGAGCTCAACCTTACCAGCAAAAAAGATATTGAAGCTTACGGCATAGATAAATTTAACGAATCCTGCCGCGGAATTGTTCTGCGTTATACCGCAGAATGGGAGCAGGTCGTCAGCCGGATGGGACGCTGGGTGAATTTTAAAGCCGGTTATCGCACGATGGATCTCAATTATATGGAATCCATCTGGTGGGTGTTCAAGCAACTCTGGGATAAAGGATTGATTTATGAAGGTTACAAAATCCTGCCTTACTGCCCGCGCTGCGCAACTCCGCTGTCCAATTTCGAAGCGAATCAGGGCTATGAAGATGTAATCGACCCCGCAGTAACTATCCGCTTTAAAAGTTTGGATGAACCCAATACATATTTTCTCGCCTGGACGACTACGCCGTGGACACTGCCGTCAAATCTGGCGTTGGCCGTCGGACCGGAAATTGATTATGTGAAAATAAAAGACGGCGCCGATTTATTTATTCTCGCCGAATCGCGTTTGTCTGCTTATTATAAAGACAGCCAGCCGGAAATTGTTGAACGGTTTAAAGGCAAAACGCTTGAAGGGCGTAAGTACGAACCGCTGTTTCCGTATTTTGCTGAACTGGCTGAAAAAAGCGCATTCAGGATTCTTTGCGCCGGTTATGTCAGCACTGAAGATGGTACCGGCATTGTTCATACCGCGCCCGGTTTCGGCGAAGAAGATAATCTCATCTGCAAACAGTACGGCGTGCCGGAAGTCTGTCCGGTTGACGAACAATGTTGTTTTACTGCGGAAGTTCCGGATTATCAGGGACAATATGTCAAAGATACCGATAAAGAAATTATTCGCCGCCTCAAAGATGAAGGTAAACTCGTTCATCGCGGAACCATAAAACACAGTTATCCGCACTGTTGGCGCGACGATGTGCCATTGATTTATCGCGCAATTTCCACCTGGTTCGTCAAAATTGACGAAATCAAAGAGAAAATGATTAAGGCCAATAACAGCATCAACTGGATGCCGTCGCACCTCAAAGACGGTCGTTTTGGCAAGTGGCTGGAAAATGCCCGCGACTGGGCAATCAGCCGCAACCGTTACTGGGGAACTCCATTGCCCATCTGGCGTAATGATGAAGGTGAAATGATTTGTATCGGTTCCGTAGAAGAGCTGGAAAAACTGACTGGACGAAAAATTGATGACATTCACAAGCACCTTATGGATAAAATTGAAATTCCGTCGCCCACCGGCAAATCTCCGCTGCGCCGGGTGACGGAAGTGCTTGACTGCTGGTTTGAAAGCGGTTCCATGCCCTACGCCCAGCATCATTATCCGTTTGAAAATAAAGCGCATTTTGAAGCTAATTTTCCGGCTAATTTTATTGCGGAAGGTCTTGACCAGACTCGCGGCTGGTTCTACACGCTCGTTGTGCTCGCAGCGGCATTGTTTGACAAACCGCCGTTTGCCAATGTTGTGGTCAACGGTTTGATTCTGGCGGAAGATGGACAGAAAATGTCTAAACGCAAGAAAAACTATCCTGACCCGAAAATCGTAATTGATACCTACGGCGCGGATGCGTTGCGACTGTTTATGCTGGGTTCACAGGTTGTCCGGGCTGAAGATTTGAAATTTTCCGAAGTCGGCATTAAAGACGTATTGCGCGGCGTGATGTTACCGATATGGAACGCCTACAGTTTCTTCGTTACCTACGCCAACGTGGATAACTGGCAGCCGAAGCCGGGTTCAAAAGGACCGGAAAATGCCACTAATCCGCTGGATCGCTGGATTCTCAGTTCGCTGGCGCAGATGGTGGAAGAAATTCAGCTGGAAATGGACAACTACAATTTACAGAAAGCCGCCAACCGGTTTGAAAAGTTTGTTGAAGATTTGACCAACTGGTATATTCGCCGCAGCCGCCGGAGATTCTGGAAGAGCCAGAATGACGGTGACAAACAGGATGCCTACGAAACGTTGCATTACGTTCTGCTGACTTTTGCTAAAACCGCGGCGCCGTTCATTCCGTTCACCACTGAAATGATTTATCGCAATTTGCGCACTGCGGAAATGCCGGAATCCGTGCATCTTTGCGACTATCCGGCCGCTGACTTAGAACGTCGTGATGTTTACCTGGAAGAACAGATGGAAAATACCATGACTGCGGTTTCTTTGGGGCGTTACCTGCGCACTCAGACCAATTTGAAAGTGCGTCAGCCGTTAGCCAAAGCCGTTATTGTTGCGCATGACGAAAAAGTTCAGACCATGCTGGAAGAAACCGCCTCAATTATTGCGGAAGAACTGAATGTCAAAGAAATCGCGTTCAGCCGGAATGAAGAGGAACTGGTTCACCGTTCCGCCAAAGCCAACTTCAAAACTCTCGGCCCGAAGCTGGGAAAAAATATGAAAGAGGCCGCCGCTCAGATTGCCGCTTTTGGTTCGCTGGAAATTAATAATCTGTTGCTCGGCAGTTCTATCAGCCTGACGTTTAATGACGGTTCAACCCAGGAAATTACCGCAGATGACCTGCTCATTCAACGCGAAGAAAAAGCTGGAATGACGGTCGCCACAGAAGGCGGAATTACCATCGCGCTCAACACGACAATTACTCGTGAATTGGAAGAAGAAGGCGTTGCCCGTGAATTCGTCAGCAAAATTCAGAATCTGCGTAAAGACAGCGGTTTTGAAGTCTCCGACCGGATTAATCTCGAATATAAGCTCGACAGTGATTTAAAATCAGCGTTGACTAATTTCAGGGATTACATCTGCGCGGAAACCCTCGCGGTAACGCTTGCAGAAAACCTTTTGCTTGACGATAATAATGCAATCAGCGGCGATCTCAACGCCATTCCCTGCTGGATAAAAATCAACCGGGTCTGAGTTAAGCCATGAACAGTAGTGCGGTTTTGCCAAAACCGCCTTCTTGTCATTAGCTTTACTTTAAGTCAATTGCTAATTTCTATGCTTTTGACGAAGGCGGAGGACAGGCTGCCGCTGGCGAGATCGGAAGTGTCACTTTCGATGCTGATGCCGGAAATATATGTTGGCATCGGAATCGTGTCGCCAAAGGCTTTTTTGAATTCCGCCGCGAGATCAATTACTGAGGTTATTTCTTCGCCTTGCGGCGGATTGGCGATGCAGATATAACGTCCGCCGGTGGTGAAATGCCGTCCGGTATGAATTCCGCCAATCTTATCATTTTTTCCCAGATAAAAGCCGATGAATGGCGGGCTGTTCGGAATAAACCAGCTGTCGCTGGAATAGAGTTTATCGCCGAAGAAAACATAAACCATCAGCGGTTCATTATGCACGCCGTTATCCCAGTTTGCGCCTTCAGGATAATTAGCTACGCCCCACTTTACGGTCATTTTTTTGAAGTTTTCGATTTTCAGGCCGTCTTTGACAATCAGACCCAGCGCCGGTTTAACCGCCTGCACCTCAAGGCCATTTTTGGAAAAAAACAGTTTGAACTTGGTGGTGTCCGCGATGCCATTTTTTAGCGCAAAACTATTCTGTTGCAACCAGGCATAACAGTCCAGATGAGAATTTTCCGGAAACAGAAACGAAGTGGCGGTTTGTGCGTAAAGCTGGGTGATGACGGAAAAGGCTAGCAGAACAGCCGCGAGCGCAAATTTAAGTCGATTTTTCATGATTTTAATTCTCCTTATTGCGGCAATCATATTCGTGTTTCATGCCGAACGGCATGAAACACGAATTGTGGAATTACAGGAGTTCGGCGGCAATCGCGGCCAGCGGACTGCGTTCGCTTTTCTCCAACGTTACATGACCGTGAAGCTGTTGATTTTTCATCCGTTCAACAGTGTAAGTCAAGCCGTTGCTGGAAGAATCCAGGTACGGATTGTCAATCTGATGCGGATCACCGGTGAGAACCATTTTGGTGTCTTCCCCGGCGCGGCTGATAATGGTTTTAACTTCATGCGGCGTGAGATTTTGCGCTTCGTCAACAATCACGAACTGGCGCGGAATGCTTCTGCCGCGAATGTAGGTGATGGCTTCGAGTTCAATTTTATGATTTCCAATCAAGTCGTCAGTTTTTTTGCTGGAAATCTGGTCGTCTTTTTTGTTGTTGCTGCGCATCAGGTAATCCAGATTGTCGAAAATCGGTTGCATCCAGTGACTGAGTTTTTCATCTTTATCGCCGGGCAGGAATCCGATGTCATTGCCGAGCGGAACAATCGGGCGGGAAACCAAAATTTTTTCGTATAAATTGGCGTGGAGCGTGGTTTCGAGGGCGGCGGCGAGCGCCAGCAGAGTTTTGCCGGTGCCGGCGCGACCGACCAGCGTTACCAGTTTTATGTCCGGATCAAGCAACAGGTCAAGCGCCATGCGCTGCTCTTTATTGCGCGGGGCAATATTCCACACTTTCATTTCCGGGCGCGCTTCAAGCAGGCAAAGCGTGCCGTCGCTGTGTTTTCTTGCCAGCGCGGAATGTTTTTGATTGTCTTCCGACTGGAACAGAACAAACTCATTGGGCAGCAGTTTGAATTCATCAGCAGACAGTTTTTTATTGGCGTAAAGTTCGTCAATGAGTTCGTTGCTGGCGGTAATGGTTCTGTAGCCGCAGAAAAGAGATTCGAAATCTACTTTTTCGCGTTCAAAGTCCATGACTTTAATGCCGAGCGCGTCAGCTTTCAGGCGGAGATTAATATCTTTGCTGATAAAAATGACATTTCCTTTTTCCTGGTGCAACATGACTGCGACGCGCAGAATCCGGTTGTCCGGCATATCCATATTGAACATGTTATCGCAGATTTTTTTCATTTCCTCGGTAGCTTTGCTGTTGCATTGGTAAGCGGAAATAATCTGGAGTTTTCCGGTGGCGAGTGATCCGGGGCCGGCCATGGAAACGCCTTTGCCAAGGCAGCCTTTCTCGCGGAGTTCGTCAAGTTTTCTGATTACCTGCCGGGCATTGCGGCCAAGTTCATCCTGATACTTCTTAAATTTATCTAATTCCTCGATTACTGCCATTGGAATAACCACATCGTTATCCTGGAATGATTCAATACTCTGAGCGCTGTGGAGTAATACGTTGGTGTCGAGGACGAAAGTCTTAATCATCAGATTCCTCCGTTCTAAAGCCCTTCCGGGCTGTTTGTTTGACCTTTACCGAAAGCTGTCTTCCTGTCAATAGCATATTCCACGGTTAGCCCTTTTTCAATAGCGGTTTTGTTATTTTTGAGTACCAAAATTAGCAAAACCGCATTAAAAGGCAATGCTATTCAATTGTAACCGGCTGACAGCTGTTGATTTTTGCCAAAATTGTAATATCTTAAGTCTTTTAATTTTAAGCCGGCAAGAGCCGGAAACATTTCTAAAATAACGCTGAGGTTGAACATGAGAGCTGAATTTCTGCCTTTCACAAGGCCCTCGATTAATGACGACGATATAAATGCCGTAGTTGACGTATTGAAATCCGGTTGGATTACCAACGGACCCAAAAATGTTGAATTTGAAGAAAAAATGTGTGAATATACCGGCGGCAAATATGCGGTCGGGCTCTCTTCTGCCACTGGCGGAATGCATATTTTAATGAAAGCGTTTGGCATTGGTCCCGGCGACGAAGTCATAACGCCTTCGCTGACCTGGGTTTCCACTGCCAATATGATTGTGCTGGTGGGCGCGACTCCGGTTTTTGCCGAGATTGACCGCGACACCATGCAAGTTACGCCGGAAAGCATCAAAGCCTGCATAACTCCGAAAACCAAACTGATTATTCCCGTGCATTATACTGGGGTTTCGGTGGATATTGATGGAATTAAAGCTGTGGCTGGCGATATTCCGATTGTTGAAGACGCCGCTCACGCGCTGGGAGCTCTCTATAAAGGCCGGCATGTGGGGCAGACAAAAGCGGCGCTTTATTCCTTTCACGCCATCAAAAATATTACCACCGGCGAAGGCGGCATGTTTGTGTCAGATGATCTTGAACTGGTCAATAAAATGAAACGGCTGAAGTTTCATGGACTAGGTGTTGATGCATTCGACCGCCAGAATAAAGGGCGTTCTCCTCAAGCTGAAGTTATCGAACCCGGATTTAAATACAATCTGACGGATATGGCTTCCGCGCTGGGCGTTTCGCAACTGGCTCGGATTGACCAGATTAACGCCAAACGTACCGAGCTCGCGCTGCATTACCGGGAATTGTTCAAAGACGTTCCGGAAATTCTGCCGTTGAAAGACCCGGATTATGATTTCAAACATGCCTGGCATCTGTTTGTCGTCAGAGTGAACTCTCCGCGCATCGGACGCAATGAATTCATGGACAAACTGAAGGCGGAAAATATTGGCAGCGGCTTGCATTTTAGAGCTATTCATTTGCAGAAATATTACCGGGAAGCCATGGGTTTCGCACCTGGAATGTTGCCAAATACCGAATGGAACAGCGACCGCATCTGTTCATTGCCGCTGTTTCCGGAAATGACGTTGGATGATGTCAAAGACGTTGTCAGCGCAATTAAGAAAGTGCTTGCCGATGCTGGAAAATAATGAACAGCCATCAACGTTTAATTCTGCCAAAGCAGATATTTTATTCTGGTCTGCCGCAGTAATTCTGCTGTTTCTCGGTCTGGGAAACGGCGGGCTGTGGGCATCGGAAGACCGCTGGGCGGAAATTACGCGTGAAATGTTGCTGAATAAAGATTT
Organism: Victivallaceae bacterium; assembly: GCA_041674645.1. Lineage (GTDB taxonomy): Bacteria > Verrucomicrobiota > Lentisphaeria > Victivallales > Victivallaceae > JBAYVM01. The sequence goes on from JBAYVM010000007.1 coordinate 20,770, forward strand.
TCTCCATCCGGCAATCAACGGTGTGGTTTACTTTGATAAACCGCTTTTGTCCTACTGGCTGATTGCCGGAGTGTCGCTGATTTTTCAATCCCTTAATGAGTTTATCATCCGGCTGCCAAGCGCGTTGTGCGCGCTGGCCGGATTGTACGGAACGATTTTTATCGGCCGTAAATTGTGGAACCGGACGGTTGGACTGACCGCCGGCTGGATTCTGCTTTCCTGCTACGGATTTTTATTCTGGGGCAGGGCGGCGGCAGCGGATATGGCCAATCTGGCGGCAATCATTCTGGCGGTGGCCTGGTTTTTCAATCGTGAAGAAAAAGCCGGATTTTTCTCCTATCTGCTGTTTTATCTGATCTGTTTTCTGGGCGCTATGACGAAAGGTCTGCCGGCGCTGGTGATGCCGGTGGCAATAATTTTACCGTATGTAATTCGTGAGAAACGCTGGAAAAAACATCTGAAAATTTCAAATTTTGCCGCTGCGTTTCTCGGTTTGGGTTTCTATCTGATTCCATTCTACCTGGCGGACAAACTGCCGATGCCGGAATTTTATCAAGTTCCAGCGGATAATTTGACCGGACTGAAACTGGTCTGGCGCGAAAATATCGTTCGCGTGTTCAAACCGTTTGATCATGACGACGAACCGTTTTTCTGTTATTTATATCAACTTCCGAGAATGCTGGTACCATGGACGCTTTTCTTCGTCGCCGGAGTCGCCGGAATTGCCATGTCCTGGAAAAAATTAAAACCGGAAACCCGCTGGCTGGCGGAAGCCTCTATTCTTGTATTTGTGCTGTTTTCCGCTTCCGGTTCCAGACGCTGGTATTATATTCTGCCGCTACTGCCGTTTTGCGCCATTATGACTTCGCTATTTCTGGCTGAAGTAAACCGGATGAAATGGCAGACGTTCATTATCGCCCTCATGCGAAAACTTGTTTTCATTGCCGCCGCGCTTGGACTGGTCGCGCTGCCGGTTATTCCGTTATGGTCCAGGGTGGTGAACTTTCCGCCGCCGCTGGCGCTTCTGCTGTCAGCGCCGTTAATTGGAGCAATCGCCTTGTTGATAATGTTTATGGATAAACGTGGAAAACGCGAAACGCTTGAAAAACTATCCGGAATTCCGGGCGAAGTTGCTGGAATAATTCTTGCTGGAACGGTTCTGGTTGGCGGTTTCTTCTGCGTTCAACTGCCGTCGCTGGACATCTACCGCACGGAAAAACCGTTTGCGCTGGAAATGAAAAAAGAACTGGCTGGAATTCCGGCGGAGAATATTATTTTCTTCAAAAAAGAATCGCCGAAAATGGTTTTTTACATGGACTTGAACCGTCCGGCGCCGCTGGCGAATGATGTGACTGAATTGAAGAAAATTCTTTCCGTCAGGACTGGCAAAATCGCATTAGTGTCTTATAATAAAGAGTCTTCTTTAAATGAATTGCAACAAGCGCTGCCGGCAGTGCAGATAAACAAGCCGGATTTTATAGAAAGTTATGTGCCTTATGAAAATAAAAAGGCACGAAAATTATGCGTCTGGAAAATCAACATCCCGCGAGGAAAATAATGGAACATCAGAAAAAAATCGATTCAATTTCCGTAGTAGTTCCGGTATATAACGAAGACGGCTGCCTGGAAGAACTAATCAGCCGCTGCCTGACATCATGCGAAAAAACCGGCAAAAAATTTGAAATAATTCTGGTGGACGACGGCAGCGCCGACCGTTCTGCGGATATTATGACTGCCGCCGCAGAAAAAAATCCCGAGAAAGTCGTGGCCTGTATTCTCAACCGCAACTACGGTCAACACGCCGCGATTATGGCGGGGTTCTCCATCGTTAAAGGCGATCTGATAATCACCAATGACGCCGATTTGCAAAATCCCCCCGAAGAAATTCC
>JBAYVM010000008.1:0-21296 GCA_041674645.1 Victivallaceae bacterium
TACCGGCATTGTCCGAAAAGACGGCTCATAATCCCGCAGGCGCGGGACCAGTGGTTCGATTCCACTCCGAGGAGAAAATCTTCCCAAAACGATACTTTGAGAAGCTTGTCGGATAAGTCACCATAAAAATATTCAAAGCCATGCGGATTAGCTCGACTTGCTTTGCTAGAAACTTGTGCAGACTTGCCAGTCGTTTCAAAGTCGAAGTTTTTTACCTTCAACCGAAACTTCCGTTAAAAATTATTTTCACTTTATGCTTCAGTTGCAAGTTTGTGGAGAAAGCTCGATATTGCCTGAATTATTCAAATGAAATCCGAAAAGACGCGATATATCCAATAATTATTTTTTGATTCGTGCTAAAAAGGCGACGGTTTCTTTCCACCACTCGCGGTTCGGATCCCAAACCTTATCTTCCGGATTGTTAACCACCAACGGGCTGTCCCAGATGATGACTCCGTCAACGCCGGAATTATATACGGTTTCAAGTTGCAATTTCCAGAAATCTCCTTCAATAAACTTTTTGCCGTCTTCTTTATTGGAATTATGGTATTTAGGCCACAAAAACGCATATACCGGCTTACCGTTTGCCATGCGTTTGGCTTCAGCAATATTCGCTTTGGCATATTTCACCCAGCCGTCATGGTCATCGTAAAATGCATATAGAGAAGGACATATTACATCAACTGAGTCTGCCAGCGGCTTCAAATAGTCATTTGCCTCGCGCCATTTTTTCATTTGCTCCGGATTATTTTCTACTGGCACCCAATACTCCCGCAATGGAACACAGGCGTAGTAACCATATTTCACGTTAGGATTAACTTTCCGTGACTCGGAAATGATATGAATCATTTTATCCATGCTGGCGTCAACGGTCTTGTTGCCAGCAGTGGCAATATCATCATCGGCGACCGTCTTTACGGATTTTCGAATATCCAGCGGCCAATGTTCAATGTCATAAATTACCGGACTTTTAGGTGTAGTGATATTTTTGACCAAACTGCCGATGTGCTCATCCGACGGCGGCACTGCCTGTATCTTCTCTTTTGTCTCGTTTCCGCGAAGGTTTTTAGGCCAAATATGGACACCGTAGAAAATCGTATAAGGTTTCATGCCGTATATCGATACGTCGCCTTTATCGCTGTAATGAATTGAATCTATGACTGCAAATTTTTTTGCCGGTTTTAATGTTTCAACTGTTTCCACGGCATTTCCTGTGGCAATGCTTCCTGCAAAAGCAAGCAGAGCTAACGCGACCGAACATTTCATGGTATTACGAATTCTCAAAACACTTTTTCCCATTTTTCAGATAATCCTTTTAGTTTTTGTTGCATTGAATGCGCAATTATATTTCATTTCGTTATATGTGGGATACGTCTGCTTGTTCTTTTAAGAGAATCTATAATCTTGATTTCAGACAAACTTTATCTTCGGCAGATATTTTCATGCAGTTCAATGTCGGCATGAATTATAAAGTCCGTCAGCGTTATTATTTCTTTATGTGAAATCAGGAAAATATGATTGTTGCCATAACACAAGATTTGTTCAAGCTTTAATTAATTTTACATCATGTTTTTTTGGCATTACTCTTTATTATTTATTCAGTTATATTTAGAATCCAACTGCATTATTCCGGTCATAGCCGGCGTACAAAGCGCTCGCAGGATCGGTAACAGTAGTTCCATAATAAGGCATTCTCAGCACTTGCGGATATTTTGCCTGATTTACATGTCCGTCCATAAACACTAAATTAACCTGTCCTCTGGTAACACCGGCGTTAGGGCAGCCCGTGCGATTGTCATATGTGCCGTGACGATACGAATACTGATCTATGTTGGCTTGCTGGAATGAAGTGTTTAATTTAGAATCTCCGGCAAAAATTGCCAATGTCGGTTGTTTTACGGCAGGAAGTCTATGTGCGCGTCTTGTTGCATCTCCCTGACGTCCCATTAAAAATGCATTGCCTATATAATGAGTGTATGTGTAATTCAAGACGCCGCCTGTGAAGTTGTTTGGCTCTGACGGACAGGCCATGGAATTGCCATTTATTTTAGCGTTGCCCAAATATCCTAAGCCATATCCCTGAGAAAATTTGATTCCTCCATCTGTTTTTCCTGACAGTCGCTGATACCAAAAACCTTTATTGTAATTTGAACCATCATATACTGACACAATCCATTCCTGCCAATCACCGGAATACATTGCCTGTGACAAGCCAATCTGTTTCAGATTATTGGTGCAAGTCGATAGTCTTGCTTTGTCCCGTGCTTTGCCTAGCGCCGGTAGCAACATACTGGCGAGAATTGCGATAATGGCGATTACGACGAGGAGCTCGATGAGGGTGAACGGCTTTTTACTTTTCATTTTTCATCTCCGTTTAAGTTTATTTTTAAAGTTCGCTAAAGCGATTTAGTTATCTTTAGTAAAGATTATAATAGATTTTAGTTGAATTGTCAATACTTGTTCTGTGTTTTTAAGCATTATTTTCATTATTTTTTCTTATTTTTTTTCTTAACTAATATTTTCCCACTTAATTAATACATTTTGCTTAACAAGTAATTGTTTTAAATCTTCAAATATTTTTGAGTTTTCTGCCACTTGACGCGGTGAATAGTTATGCTGCAGGCAGAATGCAACTAACAGGCCTGTTGACTCGCCAATATTCCATTCTACCGGATGCAGTCTGTAACAACCGTTAGTAATGTGAGTTGTTCCGATATTTTTACAGCCTGGCAATAAATTTTTAATCCGGACTGGAATCAAGCATCGCAATGGAATTTGGAAAGGGACGGTTCGAATGTCAACATAATGGTGTCCGTTAGACGATGGGTGCAAGTCGATTGCGTATGAGCCGATGCCAACGCTGCCCGGAAAATCAGGCAGTTTATCATTAAGTTGCAACTCTTTGCTCACATCAAACTCGGTAACTGTAAATAAAGCGCAAATACGTCGGGATTCCCGAAAATAGGGATATTTTGCCAAGCCGTTTTCATTGCCAGTTATATCCGGTCTGGTATATAATCCCGGATAACCTGTTCCCCCGTCAGGACGTGGCGCCTCGGTTTGCATCCAGTACAGCAGGCTCAAACTTAATTCTTTGGCTGCGTTTAAATGTTTTTGAACTTCGGCTTCAGGCTTATCAATAATGTTGCCGTTAAAATAGTCGTTCTGCGGCCAGTTTATCAATGTTACTTCATCAGTCGGCTGGTCGTAATGTTCGCTGGCAATCAATCTGCGATAATGCCATAAGTCATAAACATCTGGAGAGGTCAACGGATATTGTTTAAGCCCAATTCCGCCTTGTTTGGGTTGCAATGTCCAGGGTTGTGAATATGTCCAGTCGAGCTGTCTGCCTGACCATGGCGGAGACATTTTCGGGCAGAAGTCGCGCCAGAAAGCGTAAGTTTCCGGTTTGTCAATGATGTGATTTCCGCCGTGGTCATAACCAGCGGCAAGACACCAGGTAAATGACTGTACGTTATCAATCTGGTCTGGTCCGGACACCGCATGCGGTTCATTCGTTTTATCAATTGACTCCGCGCCACTTACATGTTCAACTTGAGCCAACGGCAATAAATCGCCGAGTTCAGTAGCATCAATAACGTACTTAGCTTGAATACAGGATAATTCTTCGGTCTGAAGATTCTTGACCGTAACATTGGAAACAACATCACCATGAACTTCGGCTTTTATTGCTTTAGTGCAAAGCATAATTTCCAGCTTATTTTTCAGCATTTTTTCAAGCACTGCGACACCAACACGCGGCTCAAAACATAATTTTGAAACTCTTCCCTGACCAGGATTTAAAAACGGGTCGGACAGCGCTGCCTGATTCAGCGGATAATTTTTTTTATAATATTCTCTGACCAAAGTTCTAAATTCCCGGTAACGACCGGTACTGCCATGGGTTTCAATTGCAAAATTTTCGTCAGGCGGAACGGCCTGAGAAGTTAATTGCCCGCCAATCCAGTCAGTTTCTTCAGTCATAATTACTGAAAGTCCCATTGCTGTGCTGCTTAATGCCACCGCACAACCACCAGTTCCACCGCCAACAATCAGTAAATCTACACGATATTCATTCATCAACGTTTAACCTCTTAATTAAGGGAAAGATAGCAACAATCAATCTGCTAAAGCAATTTAGTTAACTCGAAATAAATTATAGTTGATGCTCGTTGAATTGTCAAGCCCGGTCGGCATTCTAAAATGTACAATATATCACTTATCGTAATTCGGGAAAATATTTTTTGCGGAGAAATGGTTTTGCCAATGCCTGACTTCGTGGAGTCTGAATGGAGATGCGACAATTTCAATAAGGTCAAATCTGAAGACGCAATGTGGGCGGTCGATTGCATTGAGGTAATTCATTGCTGCGCGGTATATGCGTTTTTTCTGCTTTAATGACAATCCTTCTGCTGGACGGGAACGGCTTGTGTGACGCCGGGTTTTGACTTCAGCAAAAACTAACATGCCGCCATCGCGAGCGACAATATCAATTTCTCCAGCCTTGACTTTATAATTCCGGCAGATGATGTCGGCATTTTTCGAGCGCAACAATGCGCAGGCTTTGTTTTCTCCGGTTATTCCCAAGCGTAAATGTTTTGCTTTTGCCCAGCTGAATTTTACCATAAAATCCGTTTTCAGCAAATTTTTCGAAAATATTACTTCCCGCCACCCTCTTCTTTGCCAAGTGTAAAATGGACAAATATTCCGAGTAACAGGGCTATTCCTGAAATCCATAATGCTGTGTTATTAACATCAAAATAAGAAGTAACTTGCTGTTGAGTTTTGATTGGCTCCGACCAGTCGTAAACAGACTTTGACAGCCAGCCGGAAATCAGTTTTACAAACGGAATTGCCAACAACATTCCAGCAATAGTCCATAATACATAGATTCTTCCTGAAGCAAGAGAGACGATTGCCGTCAGAGGAACGCGGCAACAAAACGCCAGTCCGAGTCCACAAATTATTCCGCCGATGAGCGAAGCCCAAAAATAACTGGGTCTGACTTTAAGGTGAACCAGACCGATTTTTTCAGCAAAAAAGAACAGCGTAACGCCAATAGTAATCGAAAGCAGCAAGGTTTTCAGCAGGCTGCCATCTTTCAGCAACAACATATTCAAACAATTTTTTCGCCATGCCAAGTCAGATTTAACTAAAAGGAAGCCAAAAAACATCCCGACCAATATGGCGACGACCAACTTATAATTTCCTGTTAAACTCAATGGTTCCATAATTATGCCTTTCCTCCACCTTCACGCCGACGTTCAAGCAAAATAGCAACTCCGGAAGCCACGACAAAACATGCAATTAAAAACACCCAAGCTCCGGCGGAAAGCTGGATTGCCGCCGCCCATTGCCCGAAAAAAGAATCTCCAGTCAGTTGCAGGCCCAGCATGACTAGAAATCCGCCGCCCAAACCGCACGCTGCAGTCGTTAAAAATTTACGCATTATGCCTTTTTCGCCTTCTTGAAAAAGTTTAAATTTCCAAGTTCCGCTCATCAGGGATGCCGCTAACGCGCCAATAAATATTCCTCCCAGGAAACCGGTCTGCCAATCCAGCGGAGGCGGACTTTCCACCATTTTTTCTTGAACCGCAGTATTGCAGTATTCCGAAACAACCAACATGCCATCGCTCATTCCAATTGTGTCATCAAACAGATAGAGGCACAATACAATCATAAAAGCCAGCACGGTTCCGCTGATATAGAAAGGCCACTTTTGTGTTAATACATTCATAAAATATTTTCCCTTGTTTGAAATCAGATGAACATAAATTTAAACTGTTTTCATATAAATACAAGAAAACTATATTTGATAATAGATAGTTATTTATATTCAATAATAAACAACAGTGTTTGCAAAGGCTATGACAGAAGTATTAAGATAGCAAGAGAAATGGTAGCCCCGTAAGGATTTGAACCTCAACAAAGTGAATCAGAATCACTTGTGCTACCGTTACACCACGGGGCTGAGTATTTGTCTTAAACAAAGCACATATTATAGTGTGTTTTTAAATAAAATCAAGAGGCTCGCTGGAAAAAATCACCGGGAGGTTAATGTTTTCAGTTACATTGCCTCGGGAACACCAATAGTCAGAGTGTTCAAACCGTCCGCGAGAATTTCTCTAACCGCCATGCACAATGCCATTCTGGCGGCTTTCAAGTCATCAGTTTCCGCGTTAAGCACTGGACATTCCCGGTAAAAACGATTAAACGCTTTGGACAGCTCCAGCAAATACTCCACCAGCACAGAACAATCCATTCGCTCCGCAGCCAGTTGTAGCGTCTGAGGATAGAAGAACGCGGTAATCGCAACATTTTTTTCTTCCGCTGACTGCAATAATCCCCATTTTACCTTGCCGCTGCTAAAATCCAGACCGCGCTCCAGTGCTTTGCGTTCAATTGAATTGATTCTAGCGCAGGCATACTGAACATAAGGGCCGGTATCGCCTTCAAATTTTACCGAAGCTTGCGGATCGAAAGTCATGGTGGTTCTCGGATTGAACTTCAACAACATGAATTTTAACGCTCCCATGCCGATAGCTTCGGCGCGCCGGGAGATTTCGTCAACCGAAACTTCTTCGCCGTAACGCTCTTTGCAGGCTTCACTAGCCAAACCGACCATTTCATCGAACAAATCGTCAGCGTCAACCACAGTGCCTTCACGGCTCTTCATTTTGCCGGATGGGAGATTGACCATACCGTAGGCCAGGTGGAACAGGCTGTCCGCCCAGGCATAGCCAAGCTTGCCGACAATTTCAAATAACATTTTAAAATGCAGTACCTGTTCATCACCCACCACCCAAATTTGGGAATCCGGACGGTAGTCATCGTATTTTTTCAGCGTAGTTCCGATATCCTGAGTAATGTAAACACTGGTGCCATCAGAACGGAGGACAACTTTATCGCCCATTTTGTCCAGATGAATAAATATCGCGCCGTCATCGCGTTTTTTAAATACGCCTTTCTGCAATCCGGCGGCAACAATATCTTTACCCAACAGGTAAGTGTCGCTTTCCAGATAAGTCCGGTCGAACTGAATACCCATGCGGCGGTAAGTTTCTTCAAATCCGGCAAACACCCATGAATTCATAGTTCGCCAAAGGGCTTTTACTTCCGGAGCTCCGGCTTCCCAGTCAAGCAACATTTTTTGCGTTGCCTGGCCAAGTTCAGTTTCCAGGAACAATTCTTCCTCGGGTTTGTCAGCCAATTCCGGATGCGCCTGTTTTAAACTGGCAATTTCAGTTTTAAGAGCATTATTGAACTCAACATAGAACTTGCCAACCAAGTGGTCGCCTTTAATTCCGGAAGATTCCGGTGTAATGCCATTGCCAAATCGTTGATAAGCAATCATTGATTTACAAATATGAATTCCCCGGTCATTAACCAGGTTAATCTGGATAACATCATGGCCAACGCGTTTTAGTAACATTGCCAGCGACATTCCGAGCGTATTATTTCTGACATGCCCCAAGTGTTGAGGTTTGTTGGTATTTGGCGCTGAATATTCAACTAGAATCCGGCGACGTGATGTGTCCGGTAATTTTGCGGAGTTCAACAATTCAGACACGTCGCAGATTGAGCCGTGATGTAAAGCTTCCGGCTTCATGACCACATTAACAAACGCTTTAATAATTTCAACATTCAACACGTCAGCGTGTGTGTTCAAAAAACCGGCGACTTTGTTTGCCATTTTATCCGGAGCCAGGCGAAAAAGTTTAGCGAAACGGAAACAATTTACCGTTAAATCGCCTTCCATGCCTTCCGGACACTTTTCCGGCACAATTGTCCAGCCAGCGGGAACTGAAGCTTCGGGAAATTCATTATTTAGAAAGTTGACGACGGAATCAATAAACTTGAATTGCATCATATTCGAAATTTACCTGTGTTGATTTAAATAGTTGTCCTGAGAACATCGGATACACCTGACTCAAGCGGAATTATAAAATATGTACCAAAACATGCCGGCACCAGACAACTCTGTCCTGGCGCTAAATCTACAGTTTTCTCATCTTTACCCACTCTTACTGGCCGATTGATTGCACTGAGCAGATGAAAACTACCTGATTGCACAGTATCATCACGCCAATCACCAACCAGACGCAAATCGTCAACGGAGAAAAAACGACAATGATTTGTCACCGGAAACTTGCGGTTATGCCCTACATCGCCAACGACTCCGGGAATACGGGAAGAGGTGCGATTGGTAAAATTTATTGATTCCATGCCCCTGGCAACATGCAATTCGCGAGGTTTGCCGTCAGAATCAACTCTTCCCCAATCGCTAATCCGGTAAGTAGTGTCACTATTTTGCTGAATTTCCAGCAGAAGGTTTCCGGCGTCAATGGCATGAATAATTCCTGAGCTGATAAAATAGGCGTCTCCCGGCTGAGACTTATACACCTGCAACTGGCTTTCAACTTCCGGAGAATTAAGCAACTCAAGCAACTGCCTTTTGGTGCTGCGTGGATTCATACCCGCCATAATTCTCGCATCTTTTTGAGCGGCAACAATATACCACATTTCAGTTTTCGGCTCTGCGCCATCGCCAATCCTGGAACAGGCTTCCTCATCAGGATGAACTTGCAGCGAAAGCCGTTGACCGGCATCAATCAATTTTACCAGCAAAGGGAAACGACCGCCGGAAAATTTCCCCCCCAACAGGTTTTTTCCGTAATGTTTTACCAGTTGACTAATCTCCGTTCCAGCAAGCGGCCCGTTGCAAACAATACTCTGTGCGCCATCGCGGTCAACAATTTCCCACGATTCTCCAATCGGATCTTTGCCTGCAGGAACGTCACGGTGCAGAACACTGGTCAATTGCGAACCGCCCCAAAGTCTTTCTTTATACAAAGGAGCAAATATTAAAGGATAAAGCTCGCTTCTGTCAATCATTTCCATCTGGCACACCTGGGTTATTCAGCACAAAAGCCGGATATTTTATTGTATTAAAAAATCAAGTAGAAAGTTACAACGTAAAAGGGGAAAAAGCAAAAAAAAGGAGAATTTTTTGCGCTTCAATTTGCGGATGAGAAACGACGGCAAGCAGTAATCAGCGTTTGCGGCGGGCGAATAAGCTTACGGCTGGCATTAATACAAGCCAAAGTAACCCATCCGCGAACTAATACTTCATTATCATGCAAAACTTCGCTGGCAATAATAACGCGGACACCTTTAATTTCCTCCAGCCATGAACGGAAAGTCAACAATTCATCGTAGTGTGCAGGCGCAAAATATTTGCAATTGGCTTCGGCAACCGGCAGGAAACAATTTTGTTTTTCCAGTTCACTGTAAGGCATTCCCGCATCGCGCAACATTTCAGTTCGGCTCCGCTCGAAATATACCAGATAATTGGCATAATAAACTACACCCATCTGGTCAGTGTCAGCGTATGGAACCCGGTAAGTCATTTCATGATACGACATGATTGCATTTCTCCAGAATAATTTCAACAACCTGATTAATTCCTAAGCCAGTGGTATCTAAAATTATCGCGTCTTCTGCCGGTTTCAGCGGGGCAATATCCCGGGTGGAATCAATGCGGTCACGTTCTGCAATAGATTTTGTAACCGATTCCAAAGTAGCGCCGTCAAAGTTTTCTCCATCCTGGGCAAGTCGGCGACGGGCACGTTCTTCAGGAGTGGCTGTGAGAAAAAATTTAAATTCAGCGTCAGGAAAAATCACCGTGCCGATGTCGCGGCCTTCCATTACAATCCAGCCTAGTTCGGCAAATTCACGTTGTTTTTCTTTCAACCAGTCACGCACCGACGGTAAAGCTGCAACTTGACTGACATAAGAAGCGACTTCCGGAGAACGAATTTCTGCGCCTGGGAAACCACCGTTAAGCTTTATCTCAAAGTTTCCTTGAGCGGTTCTGGCGTATTCAATTCTGAGTGAATGCAAGGTTGGAGCAAGCAGAACGTCGGAACATTTTTTTAAATCAATCTGGTCACGCAAAGCCTGCAAAGCAACGGCCCGGTACATGTTTCCAGTGTTGATATAAGGAATATGGAGTTTTTCCGCTACTAAACCAGCAATGGTGCTTTTTCCGGACGCGGCGGGACCGTCAATAGCAATCACCTTGACTGACATAAACAGTTCTCCTCCGCGTCGGCGTAAATTATTTTCCACTGCGATTGCGAATACGACCACGTTTCAGAAAGCCATCGTAATTACGCATAGTAAGATGCGATTCCAGCTGGCTCATGGTATCGAGTACAACCCCGACCATAATCAGTAAACTGGTGCCGCCAAAAAATGACGCAACCATAAACGGTATTCTAAAACTGTTGTAGAGAAACATCGGGAAGACCGCCAGCGCTGCCAGAAATAGAGAACCGGCAAACGTGACTTTGGTCATCGTGCTGTCCAGAAAATCCGCAGTTGGCTGACCTGGACGAATTCCAGGAATATAAGCGCCTTCCTTCTTGAGATTGTCTGAAATTTGAATCGGATTGAATTGATTTGCCACCCAGAAATATGAGAAGCCCATAATCATCAATCCTTCAAGAATCATGTAGCCGCTGGATCCGTACTGGAACCAACTAGCAACACTGTACAAGCTTAGCCAGCGGAACAACGCATCAGGAATCATCATGATTGCGCCGGCAAAAATGATTGGCATTACTCCGGAGAAATTAACTTTCAACGGCATATAAGTGCTGCCGCCCTGAACTTGACTGCCGACAGTTTTCCGCACCATTTGGATTGGAACCCGCCGGTAACCCTGAGTCAGCATAATTGTCGCCGCCGTGACTGCGGCAAAAACGATAAGCAGAATCAACAACTGAACCGGCTTGAAAGTTGTGCCGGCAACCGTAGATTCATCCATTGCCATCTGTATTAACTGCCATACCGCTGCGGGTAATCTGGCAATAATATTGATGGTAATAATAATTGAAACCCCGTTGCCAATACCGCGTTCAGTAATCTGCTCGCCAAGCCACATCAAAATCATAGTTGCACAAGTAAGCACCACGACGGTCATAAGAATAAATCCGCCGCGCGGACCGTTTATCAACGCAGTTGCCGGAACCGGCAGACCAATTCGAGATGGATTAACCATTGTCATGGCCGCCATAGTTCCTTGGACAACGCAAATCAAAACGGTGAAATAACGGGTATACTGATTGATTTTCTGGCGACCGGCGTCACCTTCTCGGGAAAGTTTTTCCAGAGAAGGCAGAACCGGCACCAGTAGCTGCATAATGATAGAGGCGGTGATGTACGGCATAATTCCCAGAGTTGCAATCGCAAACTGCTGAAGCGCGCCGCCGCTGAACAGGTCAAACATATCCATGAACACTCCGCCAGAACTGGCCTTACTGAACAGGGAGAAGTATTCTTTCAGCGCGACGGGGTCCACCCCCGGACATGGAATATTGGCAGCGATTCGCACCAGCACGATAATGCCGGCGGTGAAAAGCAACTTGTTCCTCAATTCCTTAATCTTAATCGTATTCAAAAATGCAGCAAACATTTTATACCCGTTGGTTTAGTGATTATTTAGATTACAACGTTTCACATTTTCCGCCAGCAGCTTCAATTTTAGCTTTGGCTGCATCGGAAAACTTATGTGCTTTAACCGTGAAAGCCTTGCTGATATCGCCATTGGCCAGAACTTTCAGTTCCAGATTGGATTTACCTACAAAACCTTGCGCTTTCAGCACTTCAAGATCAATCACTGTACCTTGCTCAAAGTTAGCTTCGAGCACGCCCAGATTGATTACGTTGTATTCTTTGCGGTCAAAACTCTTAAATCCGCGTTTCGGCAAACGTCTGAACAGCGGAATCTGACCGCCTTCAAAGAACGGACGAATAGAAGAGCCTGTACGCGACTTCTGTCCTTTTTCTCCGCGTCCGCAAGTGCGACCCCAACCGGAGCTGTCGCCGCGACCTACTCGTTTTCTGGAGCTTGTAGCTCCCGGAGTGTTTTTAAGTTCATGCAGTTTCATAATTCGGAATTCCCCAGATGTTGGTTATAAAGATTCGATTCCACGCTTAGCCAGAACGTCTGCTTTAGTAGAGAGACTCTGAATAGCCTTGAAAGTCGCTTTAGCAACGTTAACCGGATTGTTAGCTCCGAGTGACTTTGCCAGAATATCGCTAACACCAGCCAGACCGAGAATTGAACGCACCGCACCGCCAGCAATCAAGCCGGTACCAGGACCGGCAGGCTTCAGCAACACTTTCGCGCCGCCGAACCTTGTTTCAATCGCATGCGGAATCGTTGCACCATGCCTTGGAACGGTGATAACGTTTTTCCTGGCTGTTTCACTGCCTTTGCGAATTGCGTCAGCAACTTCATTGGCTTTGCCGTAACCGTAACCAATTTTTCCATCATGGTTGCCTACGACAACGAGTGCGCCAAAACTGAAATTTCTTCCGCCCTTGACCACTTTACTGCAACGATTAATGCTGATGACACTTTCATCGTAATCGCTGGTAACATTTTCAGGTTTGAAATTTTCTTTTTTCGCCATTATATCAGCTCCTAAAACTTAAGTCCGTTTTCTCTGGCGGATTCAGCAATCGCCTTAATACGTCCGTGAAACCGGAACCCGGAGCGGTCAAAAACAACTTCTGTGATTTTAGCGGCAAGCGCTTTTTCCGCAGCTATTTTGCCGAGCAGTACAGAACCATCCATATTGGGTTTGCCTTCCTGCTCTTTAAAATTGCGGTCAAGAGTTGAAATCGAAGCCAGGGTTACGCCATTTTCGTCATCAATAAATTGACAATAGATATTATTCGCAGTAATGCTGACACAAAACCGGGGTCTTGCGGCAGTACCGGAAATCTTCTTGCGAATGCGCAGATGACGGCGCACACGCTTTTCTTGTCTAGTTTTACATACAGCCATAAGTTACATTCTCCACGATTAACTGACCGATTTACCTTCTTTGAGCGTGATCTTCTCATCCGAGTAACGGATGCCTTTACCTTTATAAGGCTCAGGCTGTCTGAAACGCCGGATAGTAGCGGCAGTTTCACCGACTAAGTGCTTATCAGCGCCTTCGATGGTGATTTTCGTATTGTCGACAACGGAAACCTTAACGGTTTTTGGCACCTGATATTCAATCGTGTGTGAGTAACCAAGATTGAGCACCAGATTTGAGCCGTTGATTTGAGCTTTATAGCCGACACCGATGATTTGCAAATCTTTTCTGAATCCGGCCGTAACGCCAATGACCATATTATTGATCAGGCTGCGGGCAAGACCTTGCATTGCGCTGGATTCGCGGCTTTCATCGTTGCGGGTTACAAGGACATTGCTGTCCTGTACTTCGACAGAAACCTTTGGCGGAATAGAGATGGTTAATTTCTCTTTTCCTTCTACTGAAATAGTTCCGCCATTGACAGACACTTTCACGCCTGCCGGAACCGGAACCGGTTTTTTTCCTATACGAGACATATAAACTAATCCTCTCGCTTTACAGTTACCAGATATAGCACAGAATCTCGCCACCGATGTTTCCCTGAGCAGCCTGCTTCCCGCTAACAATTCCCTGCGGCGTGGACAGCACAACTGTGCCCATACCGTTTCGAACTTTCGGGATCTCGGCGCTGCCGCAGTAAGTCCTGCAGGAAGGCTTGCTGATACGCTTAACCCCTTCAATGACTGAAACCTTATTATAGTATTTCAAATCAATGACGAGATCTTTTTTGGCGCCGTTTTCGACGACAACGTAATCTTTGATATAGCCTTCCTTTTTGAACACATCCGCAATGGCGACCTTCATTTTCGAACTAGGCATCTCCACCTTTTTCAAGGAGGCGGCCCCGGCATTCCTGATACGGGTCAACATATCAGCAATAGGATCTTGTAAACTCATAATCCATTCCTCCTTTTTTACCAGCTGGCCTTTATGACGCCTGGAATCTTTCCATTGGACGCCAATTCTCTGAAGCAGATACGGCAAAGCTGAAATTTACGAATAAAAGCTCTGGCTCTGCCACATGCCTTGCAACGGGTATAATTGCGGGCCTTAAACTTGCTCCCGCGTTCACATTTAACAATTAGACTTTTCTTCGCCATAAGTCAACAACTCCTTGTTTATTCCGAAAACGGAACTTCTAACATCGTCAGAAGTTCGCGCGCTTCTTCATTGGTTTTGGCGGTAGTCACCATGGAGATATTCAAGCCGAGCGGATACTTCAACTTGTCAGGATCTATTTCAGTAAAAACCGAAATATCCTGAATACCTACGTTGTAGTTACCGGCGCCGTCAAAACTGTTCCTCGGAATACCGCGGAAGTCTCTTACGCGCGGTAACGCATTGTGAACAAAGCGGTCGAGGAATTCGTACATTATTGCACCGCGGAGAGTGACCATCGCACCGACGGACATTCCAGCGCGGAGCTTGAAATTCGCCACGTTTTTACGTGTCTTGGTAATTACCGGCAGTTGCCCGGCGATCAGCGAAATCTGTTTTTTAGCTTCGCCGAACGCATCGCGGTCAACACTGGATTTCAATCCGGTGCTGATAACGATTTTTTCAAGCTTGGGAATCTGCATTACATTCTTGTATCCAAGCTTGCTTTGCAGGGCCGGCTTTATTTCTTCTCTATATTTTTTCATCATATCAGGCATTTTAAATCACTCCGTCTTTGATCTGAACAGGTCTATTCGCTTTTTTCCACCTTTACAGGGGTCACATTCGAGACATGCACAGACACTGAACGTTCTACCAAACCACCGTTAGGGTTACTCTGGGATTTCTTGACTGTCTTCTTGCCGATGAGTTCCTGTTTCTTCTGAGAAAGATTACTGAACTCAAGCACAACACGGTCGTTTTTGGACAAAACCGCAACAATCTTTGCATCCTCACCCTTCCAGGTGCCAGCATTAACAACAACTTTATCGCCTTTCTTCACGTGATACTTCTTCATTATAACACCTCCGGTGCAAGGGAAACAATTTTCATAAAGCCTTTTTCCCGAAGCTCACGAGCGACCGGTCCGAAAATACGGGTTCCTACCGGATTCTTCTGACCATCGATAATCACAGCTGCGTTGCGGTCAAACCTCAGGTAAGAGCCGTCCTGTCTGCGAATTTTATGAACAGTCCTGACGACAACAGCTTTAACTACCTGCCCTTTTTTAACGCTGCCGTCGGGAATTGCTTCCTTGACGGTTGCGGTAATAATATCACCGACTCCAGCCACGCTTCTGCTCTGGCCGAGTACGGTAATGGCAACGATAGTCTTAGCTCCGGAGTTGTCAGCAACTTCCAAACTTGTCTGCATTTGTATCATTTTGCTACATCTCCCGGCTGATTATTCTGCAACGCTGATGATTTCAAGCAAGCGCCATTTTTTGTTCTTGCTAATTGGCCTGGTCTCGGCGATTCTGACAGTATCACCAATCTTGGCCGCATTGTTCTCATCGTGAGCAGTATATTTCTTCTTGAATTTTACAACTTTCTTGTAGAGCGGATGAGGTGTGCGTCTTTCAACATTAACAACAATCGTCTTGTTCTGAATGTCGCTGGTCACAACGCCTACGCGCTCTTTTCTATTTCCACGTTTTTCTTCCTGAACTGTACTCATAGCTTTATCCATTCGTGTTAGCCGTTCGCCTTTGACAGACGGACGCTCTGTTCAGTTTTTACTTTAGCAATGTCCCTGCGGACTTGCTTGACACGGGCTGTCTTTTCCAATTGACCGGTTCTGGACTGAATTTTAAGATTCAGTTTTTCCCGGAGCATCTCATTCAACTGGTTACTCAGTTCCGCGTCTGTCATTTCTCTGATGTTCTGTATTTTCATAGTACACCTTCACATTATTGGAACTGTCGTGCCAGGAACTTGCAGCGAATCGGCAGCTTGTTGGCCGCCAGCGACATCGCTTCACGAGCAACAATTTCACTGCAACCGCTGATTTCGAACAGCACTCGACCCGGCTTGACTGGGGCAACCCAGCCTTCAACGTTACCTTTTCCTTTACCCATACGTACTTCAAGCGGTTTCTTGGTAAATGGTTTAAAAGGGAACAGTCGGATCCACACTTTACCGCGTCTTTTCAAGTGACGATTAATCGCTACACGCGCGGCTTCGATCTGATTATTTGTAATGTACGCTCTGGACAACGCTTGGAGAGCAAAATCGCCGAAATCAATCTTGTTATTACTAGTAGCAAGACCGGCGTTACTTCCGCGCTGTACCTTTCTGTACTTTACCCTTTTTGGCATTAATGGCATATTCCTGATCCTCCGTAGCCTCTTTATGGCAAATCCATACTTTTACGCCGATTTTTCCGGCAGTCGTATTAGCTTCTGCGAAGCCATAGTCGATAATTGCTTTCAGTGTATGCAACGGAATACGTCCGTCTTTGTACTGTTCCGAACGAGCGAGTTCAGCGCCGCCGAGGCGTCCGCTGCAATGAACTTTAATCCCATCAACTCCCATATCCATGGCAGTTTGAATAGATTTTTTCATCGCTCTTCTGAAACCGATACGACGTTCCAACTGTACTGCGATATTTTCCGCTACCAGTTGAGCATTTACTTCTGCACGTTTGATTTCGGCAATATCGACGAAAATCTCTTTATTGCCGGTGAATTTTGATACTTCCTGCCTTAATGTGTCCAACTCAGAGCCTTTTTTACCAATAAGAAGGCCGGGACGGGCAGAAAAAATCGTAATACGAATACGGCTGGCGAAACGCTCAATCTGAATTCTGGCAATACAAGCATTGGCAAATTTTTCTTTAATGAACTTACGAATCTTTAAATCTTCGTGAAGCCATTCGCCAAAAACTTTTTTACCCGCAAACCAGCGGGATTCCCAGTTCTTGTTAAGCGCTGTTCTTAATCCAATCGGATTTACTTTCTGTCCCACAATTCTATCCCCTTGTTAGATGTCAGCCAATATTATTTCTAAATGACTTGTTCTCTTGCGGATTCTGCCTGCGGAGCCACGAGCTTTCGGGCGAAAACGTTTGATGATCGGGCCGGGACCAACAAGGGCGGCTTTTACCGTAAGGGTATTACGATCAAGATCAAAATTGTTTTCAGCGTTAGCTATAGCCGAACGCAAAGTCTTGCCCAGGAGCAATGCTGCCTTGCGAGGACTCAGGTCAACGATAGCCAAAGCTTCCGTTACAGATTTTCCTTGGAGCAGACGCGAAATGTGGCGCGCCTTTTCCGGCGATATCCGCACGTTTCTTGTTACAGCTCTAACTTCCATAATAACTCTCTAATCACTGTTTTAGTTGTTTTAGGTCAGTTACAGCCTCCATTCCGGGGGCCATGTCATCGATGTTGCCTTCTTCTAGCACTGCTGCCGAGACGAACGGTCTTACCGTCACCAAACGCAACTTTGCTTTTTCCTTCCCTGCGAAAAAGTTCAGTCCATTAAACGCACCATGAACAGAACCAACAGGCAACACAACGATTTGCAAATCATGTTCCACCGCCAGAATACGGCAATTGCCGATGGTCTGGCGCTTCGGGTCCATGTCTGCTAGTGTACTCAATTTGCGCGCTTCCGATTTCAGGTCTTCCAGGCGGAGTTGTATTTCTGCCTGGCGAACTTTCCCTAAAGGCATCTGCTTCAGGACGGAACCGACGCTGTCGCAAAATTCAATGGTCTTCAGCGCAAGCGACCTGCCATTGTCAGAGATATCGCCGATGGCTTTTATCAACTGTCCTTCCCGGGGGGACGCGACCTGCACTTTTCCGCTTGCGATGGTGGCCGCGACACTCAGTTGAAGCCGACGATAGCTCTCATTCTGCTGTCTAAATCTTTCGAGTATTTCAAGCAACTCTTTCCGCAGCGTTTTTTTCTCTTCCGAGAGAACCCGCACATCGCGGGAAAGCTGCACATTCTCATTCCGGACAGTGTTGATATCCTGTTTCATCCTGGAAAGCTGACCAAACTTAATAGCATCTTTAAGCTTAATCTTAACTGCCATTCCAGCATTCTCAGTTACCTTGCTGTCCGCAGGTCCATCTGCAACCGGCGCACAAACGCCCGTAACAGACAAAGCATATAAAATATACACAAACATGGCTGCTGTCCAATAGGTTTCGATAAAAATTCTATTTTTTTTTGGACGATAAAGCATGGTTTTATCCAGCCACCACCAGTTTTGTGTTATATAATATGTTAACTGTCAATCGCTTACTCCAAAAATACTGAATCCGATTAAGCGACGTGAAGGCTTAATATAGCTTATGCTGAAGATTTTTACAGCGCAAAACCTAAAATAAACCAAGTTTGGTTATCGGCGGTCTGTATATCATTTCGCTGCAATCAGCGGTTCTGTTATCTCTGAAACAATAAAATATCTAATTTCTAGAGTTAAAATTTTGAGCAGTAAATGTGTTGTCCGGGTGTAATTTTTCCTCTTTTTATAATCATTGTCATTGATTTAAGGATCATTAGCAGATAATTTCTCTGCGATAATATTCCTTCTACAGATGACAGTTTGGAATGACATATTTCTTATTTGGCAGTGTAAATTAAATGTATGACAATATAAATTTGTTGCCGTAAAAACGGACAACGACACAAAGGAGCAAGCGCATGGCGGAAAAAAAGTCAAGGACGTTTAAACAATGGCTTTACGAACACCATTTGTCGCTCGGCGGCAAAGAACTTCCAGAATCGGTTGAAGCTGCGGGTAAGCTATGGACCAAAGTCAAGGTATTTAAACACGACTTTTTTGCCGCTACCGGAATGTATAAGGATGAAGGCGGCGAGCTGGCAGTTCTGAAAATTTTCCGCCCGCGCGCTTTTCTGCTGATGCCATATCAGTTGCTTTCAAGGCTTGAACTGCGCCATGAAGAGAAAATTTACTTGCGCTTACAGGATACCGGACATGTTCCCAAGTGGATTGGACGCTATGGCAAAACCGGATTTATGCATGAATATGTTCCCGGAGGGCACTTGAATAAAGGAACAGTTGTCCGCGATGATTTTTTCCCGACTCTTGAAGAATTGCTGAAAACAATGCACAAACGCGGCATGGCTTATCTGGATACCAACAAGCCGGATAATATTATTGTCGGTGATGACGGCGAATGTTATCTTATCGATTTTCAGATTACCTGGGTGCAACCGCCATTCCCGCTAAGCCTGTTGACATGGCCGTTTTTCGCTATATTCAGAGATTCCGACCTTTATCATCTAAAAAAGCACCAGCGACGGATATTGCCGGGCAGCATCAGTACCGAAGAGTTTCATAAAATGCGCCCCTGGTATATAAAAATCCACCGCCGCATTGCCGACCCGGTACGTGTATTAAGACGGGCGTATCTGCGCAAAATCGAGGAAGGCGCCGCAGATAAACCGGAAGGTTCGGCAAAACATTAATGGTTGTCTGAATGCTGGTCGTCGCGTTTTTTGACGCCTTGGAACAAGAGGACAATGCAAATGGACAGAGTAAATATTTGTGATGTTCTGATTGATAATCTTACCGCGCAAGAAGTGTGTCATCGCATTGATAACCTTATTGCTTCGGGCGGCAGTCACTATATTGTCACTCCAAATACTGACCATATTGTCAAACTGCAAGTCGATGAAACATTCCAGGAAATTTATCGTAAAGCTTCGCTGGTTCTGGCTGATGGCATGCCATTGATATGGGCATCAAAATTATTCGGAACTCCGTTGAAAGAAAAACTTTCCGGATCGGATTTATTTGTAAAACTATGTGAATATTCAGCCCAAAAAAACTATAAACTGTTTTTTCTGGGCGGGCGTCCGGGAGCAGTTGAAAAAGCGGCGGATGTATTGAAGAAAAAATATCCGCTTTTGAATGTTGTCGGCACATACTCCCCAGCGTCAGGTTTTGAACATCATGAAGAGGAAAACTCAAAAATCGTCAGCATGATTAAAAATTCCGGCGCGGATATTCTTTTCGTCGGTCTTGGCGCTCCGAAGCAGGAAAAATGGATTTTTGAACATAAACATCTATATAACGTGCCTGTATCAATGGGTATAGGGGTCAGCTTCGACTTTGTCGCCGGCATGGTCAAAAGAGCGCCCGTCTGGATGCAGAAAGACGGCCTGGAATGGTTCTGGCGGTTGCTGATGGAACCTCGACATCTATGGTCGAGATACCTGATTCATGACATGAAATTTTTTCATTTAATCTTCAAACAAGAATTCCGGCGCTGGTCAGACCGGCAGCGTCACTAAAACGTCCGGCGCAAACACCAAAGTTATTGATTTCTGGAACGAAACTCTTTTGGAGAACAATGAAAATATTGGCGAAATGTTTTACAAAAATGGCTTTCGTCATAAAAACCCCATTTTTCACCAATTTCTTTTATTGGTAGATTAGCGGACAGAAGATCTGACGCGCTGGAGCCAATTCTAACTCTTGAATAAAATTTGCCAAAGGAGGTTCCAATTGCGGTTTTAAAAAGGTTGTAGAACAAACTTTTTCCCATACCACATGCTTTGGCGGCTTCATCAATCGTCAACACTTCATTATTAGTCTGGCGCGCAAGTTTGACTGCCGGAAGCACCCGCTTAAGGGCTTCGTTCTGTATAGAGAATCCTGTATGCTTAAAAAATCCGCTGCCCTCCATCATTACAATAAGTAACTCGTGCAATTTAAGCCATGACAATGATCTTTTGAACGTTTCCATGTTATCAACCAACTCTACTATTTCTTCAGCAAGATGAAATACTCTGGTGCGCATATCGTCATTGGCAACACGAGGACGATTATATATTGGAGCCGTAAATGGTAACATCCAGTCGGTTTGATTTGGCAGGCCGATGTCACCTAATTTTTCCGGCAGGACAGCAAAAGTTAGCGCTTTCATACAATCAGAAACAATTATCGCTGAATGCGGTTCCCATGGAGCAGTAAACCAAACATCACCAGGGTTAATCAATAATCGGCTGTCTTCATAGATAACCTCAAAACGACCTTCAAGTAAGATTCCCAAATGCATTGCGTAGTGGATATCCGGCTTTATTTTATGGTCTTTTTTAAGCGTTGTATTGAGTTTCAATATGAACGGATTGCTCATTGTCAAGTGAAAGTCGTAATGAACCGGTTGCACAAAAGCTTTCATTGATAATCAATCTATGGTTAAATTGTTTTTATCTTGACATGCGGTTGATTTATATATGTTTTATATTCTTCTGTATATAAGTTAACTCACATTTCGGGGTTCGTTTTCATTGGTTCATCGCCATGAATTTCTCGGCTTTACGTTCAATTTTCAACGATTCGCTATTTAGTTGGAGCGTTTTTTCGAAAAAATCCATGATGCCCTCCTGAATCGTTTCTTTTATTTTTTCTACTACTTCCTTTCCGATTTTTTCAAACTGGTCA
>JBAYVM010000009.1:0-20244 GCA_041674645.1 Victivallaceae bacterium
CTCATTCTCCACCGGAATTGCGCGCGGCGGCTGCATGTAAAGATATATTTTTATTCCATGTTTTGCCGCCCGTTTTATCAGATTGCGCAATTTTTCCAAATGTATCGCAGAATTTTGTCCGAATTCCGGGAATTCTGTTGCCTGAACCAGATTATGCAACAATCCGTGCAGCCAGATACCGTTGAATCCGCTCGTTGCGATTCCGGACAAAACCGCGTCGGTATAAACGTTGTCCGCAGTAATGGTTTCATCCTGCAAGTCGTTCGGAATGCGGCTGAACTTGCCAAATTCACTGTACGGAGAGCGCCATATCTTAATCATAATTCAAACTCTTTTTTTTGCTGGTTAAACATATCACACACTGCAAATTATAATAACGATTTGACTTTGAGTCAATGCGTTAACCAGAGAATAGCCGGCTTTTTAAATATATCGCTATAGATTGGAATGATTTAAAACACCGCACGTAGAAAGATTAATAAAAATCATGGCGCGCAGTTTTCCGATATTCCGATGGAGAAACGGAGAAATGTTTTTTAAACTGTCGCGAGAATGCCGGGATTTCTGAATAACCCATTTTATCGGCGACTTCTTTGATTGACAGGTTTTCTGACAGCATGGTGGCGGCTTTGTAGAAATTTTGTTTAGACACATATTGTTTAGGGGATATTTTCATGATGGTCTTGAATTTTTTGCGGAAACTCTCGTAACCAAGACCCATTTTTTGGGCGGTTTCACGTCCAGGCGAATTAATCCCATTATTGTCAATCAGCAGGCGGCAGGCGCGTTCAATAAACAGTTCATTTTCACAAATGGGATTTGATTCAGGCTTAAAATGCAAGCCAACAATATACTTAAATGCTTCGGCGGCAAATGTTAACAGTTTGTCGTCCGGGGTGTCCCGGCAGAAATCAAAAATATTACGCATTGATTTCAGAGTGTTTGTGTCCAGCGGACGCAATGTGCATAATGTTCTGTCGGAAACATATTTTTTCAAGAGCGTGCCGAAGTCAGGCGGTAGCGCAATTGAAAATTCCACGTAATCCTCTGAGCGGGTAATGGAAAATATTTTATTCGGATACCTGATAAAGGCAAGTCCCGGTTGCATGTCGAAATTCAATCCGTCAAGCACGAGCTTGCCGCCGCCGTTGAGCACACAGATGAACGTCAGATAAGGCAAAGAATGATTGTTGACTTGTTTGCGCAGTCCTGATTCGACAGTATTGACATTGCACGAAACATGACTTCTGGCGTCGCTGTTCAACAGCCGGTGACAGGAATTGTTTTCCAGCGGGAGAATTACCGCTATATCATCTTTTTTTACCATAAAGGTCAACTATTATGCCATTTTAATCATTTACTATATGAATAGATATAATTATATTTACCACTATTATCAACTAATGCAAAAATATTGGAGACCAAAATGAGTAAAAAGCCAAATATATTGATGATAATGGTGGATCAACATCATGCCGGTTGTTTCAGCTACAAAAATCATCCGGACGTAAAAACGCCGAACATTGACTTGCTGGCGGCCGGTGGAGTTGCATTCAACAATTGTTTCTGTCAGAACGGGGTTTGTATCCCATCCAGGGTTACTTATTTGACTGGGCAGTATTGTCATACGCACGGGGTTTACGGCAACGATTCTGATTCCATTCCGGATAAACTGGTTTCGCTTTCAAGTTTTCTGCAAAATTATGATTACGAAACCGCGATGATTGGCAAAAAGCATATGCCAAACTGGAAAAATCACGGATTTCAGTACGAACGCCTGTGCTACCATGCTGACGCTGCCGTTAGAAATCTGCATTACTACAATTATCTGAAAAAGCATAATTTGCATGCGCTCTACGATGATCTTGGCGATGTTGAAAAATTCTGCCTTACAGACGGCCCGAAGGTTCCTGTGGAACATTCCCTGGAAGTATGGACCGCAAACGAGGCTATTCAATATTTAGACAAAAGAGATTCCGGCAACCCATTTTTTATGCAGGTGAGCTTTGAACGTCCGCATCCGCCGTTGACCGTGCCTGAAGGATGCCCTTTTATCTATGAGCCGGATAAAATAACTCTGCCGGAAAACAGCAAAGAACTTGCGCTGAATTCCACCTTTTATTTTGACCGGAATGTAGAATTGAAATGGTGTAAATCAACGCATGGCGAAAAAACTTTGCGGGAAGCGTTATGTGCGTACTATTCATTAATCAGCTTGATTGACAACGAGATTGGCCGGATTATTGCGCAATTGGAAAAATCAGGCATACGCGAAAATACCCTGATTGTTTTTTGTGCCGATCATGGCGACTTTGCGGGCGAATACAGTCGGATGGCTAAAGGCTGGAACTACGATGCGATTCACCGGATTCCGTTTATTTGGAACTGGACGGGGCGAATTTCTTCAAGAAAAGTTGAATCTTTGGTTGAAACGGTCGATTTTTTTCCGACAATCTGCGCCTTGCTGGAGATTCCGGTTCCCAAAACCGTTCAGGGTTGCGACCTGAGCAGGCTTTTGTCAGGAGAAACCGACAAAATAAAAGATAAAATATTCTATGAATTTATCGGGGTCAAAACAGTAAGAACGGAGAATTACAAACTCAGCTACGGTTGGGACGGCGAAAAAGAAACTGGAGAACTTTTCGACCTGCAAAAAGATCCGCATGAATATATCAATCTTTTTGAGCAAAAAGACTATCGGGCAATAAGAGAGCAACTGCTCAGGACAATCATCAACTGGCTGATTGCCACCGGACAACCTGGAAGCTTTTCTCCGTCTAACGAAAAACTCCCAAACTCAAGATGGTTCAACAAGCATAATTGTTGTTAAATAATTTTTTAATCCGGTGTGCGATTGGTTAATTCTCGCAAACGTTGTTATTATTAATTAACCCGGGCTTGTTTATGGAAGCTGGACTGGAAACGTAAAAAAATCAGGTTATATTTAAAAGACATGGGTGAAATATTAATGTTTAAAATTTCCTGCCTTTCGGGGAAATACTAAGGATAAACAGTGAACACAGCAGAACATCAGTCGCCGTTTCCAGCTGACAGAAAAAAAATATTCAGACTGGTTATTCCGGGATTTCCAACTTTTAATATTTATTCCAGCGTTGCGCGTTACACTACTGCTCTCGGGCCGGTGATGATTGCTACGGTGGTTAGCAAGATGCCGGGCTGGGAAGTTGAAGTTATTGATGAAAATAACTATCATCGGCGCGGTCCGAAAGATGAGGCCAGCCGTCCGGATCATGTGGCGTTGCAGGCGATTCGCCGGGCGGATGTAGTTGGTTTTTATGGCGGATTAACCAGCACGACGCCAAGACTTTACGAGATTTCAAAGTTTTATAAAGCGCAAGGCGCGATAACCTTGGCGGGCGGGCAGCATTTTGTCGATGATAATTTGCGCGAAGGGCTGGACCGCGGAATTGACTATCTGATTATCGGTGAAGGCGAAGTTACAATCCGGGAATTGATGGATGTAATTATTACCGGCGGAAATCCTGAGACCGTTGACGGTCTGGCTTTCTATCGTAATAAAGAATTGGTGAAAACCACGCCGAGAACGGATATAAAAGATATTGATCTGCTGCCGCTTCCGGATTTTTCATTGCTGCGTCATGCGAGAATTAAACTTTATCCGGTGAGCTGGGAACGCGGTTGCGGAATGCACTGCGAGTTCTGTACTGTAAAAGGCCGGGTCCGCTGCCCGTCGCCGGATTACGTGATGAACCAGATGGTTTCCTTGTTTGAACGGTTCAATGCCACATATTTTTTCATTGTTGACGACTTGTTCGGGCAGAACCGGTTGTTGGCATTGGATTTTTGTGAACGGCTGAAAATATATCAGGACACGATGGGCGTAAAGTTTTTTATTACGGTCCAGATTCGTTTGGACAAAGCAAAGGATTTTGAACTGCTCAAGGCAATGCAGGGGGCAGGGGTGCGAGTCGTGGCGATTGGTTATGAATCGCCGATTCCTGAAGAGCTTGAGGCGATGAATAAAAAACTTCACCCGGAAGAAATGATTGAAAACACCAAGATTTTCCATAAAGCCGGATTTATGGTTCACGGTATGTTTATTTTCGGCTACCCGGCGCGGGAAGGACAGTTTTTCTCTATGTCAGCCGAAGACCGGGTGAAAGCCTTTTGGAAATTTATCCGCAAAGCACACATCGATACTATTCAAATATTGTTGCCGGTGCCGTTGCCGGGAACTGAATTGACTAAACGTCTGAATGATGACGGCCGGATTTTTCCGAAAGAAAGTATCGGCTGGGAATATTACGACGGCAACTTCCCGCTGTTTACTCCGGATTATCCACTTACTGCGGAAAATTTGCATCTGGCCAATAAAACGTTGATGGCGCGCTTTTACCAGTTCAGCTATGTCTTTGCGATTGTGCTGGACTTGTTGCTGTTCCCGATGATTCTCTTTCCGTTCTTCAACGTGAAAGACGGCTGGCGGAAATGGTATCATTCCTGGCGGAATAATATTTGGCGTTTTGTCGGCTGGAATATTTTGCGTAAGTGGACTCAGAACCGGAATAAAGACAACTTTGCCGGTAAGCTGAAAGCCGTTGAAAAAAATCTTCCAAAAAACGTCAAAGGAACTGCCGCGGGCAAATAAAATAGTGTCCGAACTGCATCGTTGGCTTAAGCTGAGAAAATTATTTTGCCGGAATTGAAGAAAATACCCTCTTTCATTCCGGCAATTTTTTTATCTTTTCCATATTGCAAAACCTCCAGATGCAAAAAAACGCAAAAAAAATATTTTTAATGTTTACTATTTTTATATAGATGATATATTGTATGTATAAGCTGAAAAAAATGATTTAATAAATTTATTAGCTAAATACTCTATTAAAAGAATAAGGATTATAAAAAGATGAATGCAGAACAAATATTGGAGTTGAACAAGCGGTTTGGCGCGGAGCGTCCGGAGGAGGTTTTGAAGTGGGCAGCGGAATATTTCAACGGACAGGTGGTATTTTCCACCGCGTTGGGGGCGGAAGATCAGGTGATTACGGATATGATTTTCCGGAATAAGTTAAATATTCCGCAGGTGACGTTGGATACCGGCAGAATGTTCGACGAAACTTATAAGTTGCTGAGAGAAAACGAGCAGCGTTACAATATGCGAATCAAGGTGTTTTTTCCGGACGCGGTTGCGGTTGAGTCGATGGTGAATGAACATGGCATTAATCTATTTCGTGACAGCATAGAGAATCGCAAATTATGTTGCCGGGTGCGGAAGATTGAGCCGTTGAAGCGGGCATTGACACCGTATTCCGCCTGGATTTGCGGTTTGCGCCGTGAACAGTCAATTACCCGGAATGAGATAAATGTTATTGACTGGGATGAAAGCAATCAGAAAGTAAAGATTAATCCTCTGGCATCCTGGACGGAGCAGGAAGTTTGGGATTATATTCGTGACAACGCTGTGCCATATAATGAATTGCATGACAAGGGCTTTCCCAGTATTGGTTGTGCCGGCTGTACGCGTGCGGTGAAACGCAGCGAACATGTTCGAGCCGGACGTTGGTGGTGGGAGGCTCCGGAGCAGAAGGAGTGCGGTTTGCATCTGGTGGACGGCAAGCTGGTAAGAAAGAATAAGTAAATAGAAATATTAATGATTTGGAGGAAGTTATAATGTCTGAATACAGTTTAAGTCAATTGAAACAGTTGGAAGCGGAAAGCATCAATATTTTCCGCGACGCGGTAAGTCAGTTTGAACGTCCGGTATTGCTTTACTCTATCGGGAAAGATTCATCGGTGCTGGTCAGGTTGGCGCAGAAGGCGTTTTACCCGGGCAGACTGCCGTTCAAACTTTTGCACATTGATTCCACCTGGAAATTTCAGGAAATGATTCAATTCCGGGATAAATTTTGCGATGAACAGGGTTTGGATTTGCAGGTTCATCACAATAAAGAGGGTAAAGATTCCGGGGTCAATCCGTTCGATTACGGTAGCCGGAAATATACGGACATAATGAAAACGCAGGCTTTGTTGCAGGCGCTTGATGCCGGAAAATTTGATGTGGCGTTTGGCGGCGCCCGGCGCGACGAGGAAAAATCACGCGCCAAAGAGCGTATTTATTCATTTCGTGACCGGCATCATCAATGGGATCCGAAAAATCAGCGTCCTGAATTATGGTCATTGTACAACGGAAAAATTAATTCCGGAGAAAGCGTGCGGGTGTTTCCGTTGTCCAACTGGACGGAACTGGATATTTGGCAGTACATCCGGCTGGAGAAGATTGAAATAGTTCCGTTATATTTTGCGCAGAAGCGTCCGGTGGTGGTGCGTGACGGCACGATGATAATGGTTGACGACGACCGGATGCGGCTGGAGCCGGGAGAAATTCCGGAAGAAAAAATGGTTAGATTCCGGACGCTGGGTTGCTATCCGCTGACAGGAGCAATTGAATCCACGGCGACTACGGTTGAGGAAATTGTAGCCGAAATGATGGAAACCAGGCTCAGTGAACGTTCCACCCGGATTATTGACCGTGACGGTGATTCATCGATGGAACAGAAAAAACGTGAAGGATATTTTTAGGTTTGAGATTACGGAAAAAGTTTCAGAGAAAATATAAAGCACAGGAGAAGAAGAATATGGATATTGATAAGTTTTTAAATTTGCATGAAGGTAAGGACTTACTGAGATTTCTTACTTGCGGTTCGGTGGATGATGGTAAATCAACACTGATAGGGCGGTTGTTGTACGACAGCAAACTGATTTACGAAGATCAGTTGAGTGCGCTTCGCAGTGATAGTGAAAAAGTTGGAACAACCGGCGCCGGCGAGATTGATTATGCGTTGCTGCTGGATGGCTTGAAGGCTGAACGGGAGCAGGGGATTACGATTGATGTGGCTTACCGCTATTTTTCCACTCCTAAGCGTAAGTTCATTATTGCCGACACGCCGGGACATGAACAATATACCCGGAATATGGCGACTGGCGCGTCCACTGCCAATCTGGCGATAATTTTGATTGACGCTCGAAGCGGTGTGGTAGTTCAGACCCGGCGGCATGCATTTATTGTATCGCTGCTGGGGATTAAACATGTTATTGTAGCAGTTAATAAGATGGATTTAGTAGGATATTCGCAGGAAGTATTTGACAATATTCGGCATGATTTTGCGGATTTTGTTGAAAAACTTGATGTGCCGGATGTCAAATACGTTCCGCTTTCCGCGTTGAAAGGCGACAACGTGGTTAATCAATCAGAGAATATTCCCTGGTACAATGGTGATGCTCTGCTGGAGATACTGGAATCGGTGAATGTCGCTTCCGACCGGAATTTTACGGATTTCCGTTTTCCGGTGCAGTATGTCAGCCGCCCGCATCTTAATTTTCGCGGTTTTGCCGGAACGGTGGCTTCGGGCGAGGTAAAGCCTGGCGACCGGATTAAAGTTCTGCCGTCCATGAAGGAATCCAAAATCAAAACAATTGTCACTGCGGACGGTGATCTTGACCGGGCGTTTGCTTCCCAGGCGGTAGTTCTGGAGCTGACTGACGAAGTTGACATTAGCAGCGGTGATATGATTGTTCATGCCAATAATCTACCAAAAGTGGCGAATAATTTTGAGTCAGTGGTGATCTGGATGAATGAAAAGCCGTTGCAAGTAGCAAAAAATTATGTCATCCGTCATGCCGGAAGAAACCTGAAGGCGAGAATTGATACGATTGTCTATAATATTGATGTTAATACTCTGCACAAGAACAGTTCGTCGGAATTGAAATTAAATGAGATTGGACGGGTTGCGCTGTCCACAACCAAACCATTGTACTACGATGCGTATTCGAAGAATCATGAGACTGGAAGTTTCATCGTCATTGATCCGGTGACAAATGTTACTGTCGGCGCCGGAATGATTGTCGAAGGCGTTTCATTTGATAAATTTTCCGGCGGCGAGCATGATTCCGAATCGCGACTTCAGGAACATGTTGACCGGCGCGAATTTTTGTGGCAGACGGGGTTAGTGACTCCCAAAGAGCGCACCATCCGGAACCGGCATCGCGGAAAAACCGTGGTGATAACCGGCAAGCGGGATACCGCCATATTGGAAGTTGCAAAAAATCTTGAAAAACAGTTGTTCCGGCTGAATATGAATTCATATTATCTGGGAGTGGATAATGTTATCAGCGGTCTTGACGCTGACATTAATGACAGTTTCCCTGACCGGGATGAACATATCAGACGACTTGGAGAGCTCGCCAGAATTATGACTGACGCTGGATTGATTTTTATCACTGCGGTTCGAGAGGCGGGTGACTATGAATTGCAACGGTTGAAAAAACTTAATTATCCGAATGAACTGCTGGTGGTAAATCTTGGCGCGAGCAACTTCAGCGAATATGAAGTTGATATCAATCTCGACAGTATTCCGGACATTGAAGAAAGCCAGGAGCAGATTTTGAAATTATTGACCGTGAAAAATGTTATTCCGGAATATTGCATTTAATTCTGCCTGGTAGTATCGTTAAATAATGAAAAGGCTTATTTCTCAATAGAAGGATATAACTATGCAATTTAGTGAACTGTATTTAAAACTGAAAGAACAACTTGATACCTATCTTAGCGGCGGACTCACCGCTGAACAGTTGAAACCGTTCTCCGCGCAGTTCGGCGTTTATGAACAACGGAACGGTTTGTTCATGGTGCGCATTAGAATTCCCGGTGGCGATATTGATGCCGCAAAACTGCTGACAGTGGCAAAAATCATGAAACGGCATCAGATTGAGTATGCGCACTTGTCAACCCGGCAGGATATTCAATTGCAGAATGTTCGGGCGGAAGATGTATATTGGGTGATATTGGCGTGTTCTGAAGCAGGAATGCCGTTTAGAGGCGGCGGCGCGAATACGTTACGTAATATCATGACGACTGAGAACAGCGGTTTTTCTGCTGCTGATGTTTTTGATGTTCAGCCACATGCAAGAGCATTGAATCAGTTTATATTGAATTATGATAAAGCTTTTGCTTTGCCACGCAAGTTTAAAATAGGGTTCTTCTCAGGAAAACATGAATTGCACTATGCATTGGTTCAAGATGTGGGTTTTGTTGCAACTGTTTCCGGCGGCAGGAAAGGGTTTACTGTTTACGGCGGCGGCGGCATGGGCAGAGAAAGTGCGCTCGGTCTTAAACTGTTTGATTTTATTCCGGAAAATGAATTTATCCGCTGTGCTGTGGCTATGACTGATTTGTTTTATGATCATGGCGACCGGACCAACCGCAGTCGCGCCAGAGTCCGGTTCATTGTAAAAAATATTGGTGAAGAGGCATTCATTGAACTTTATCGTAAATATTTTGCGCAAACTCCAGCTTACGAGGCAGATGTTAAACAGGTTATTTATTCCGTGCCTGACAGAAAAAGTTTTGAGCGTAATGACACTGTGTCTTCGGGATTTGATTTGTGGCGGCAGTATGCGGTTGCTTCAAGCAGTCAAGGAAAAGACATTAAGACTGTGCGGCTTTATGTGCCTTACGGCAATCTTACTGCGGGGCAATTGGAGAAAATTGTTCTTTTAACTGAACGTTATGGAGCCGGTTTCGTCCGGTTGGCTAGAACTCAGGATATACTGTTGCCG
Organism: Victivallaceae bacterium; assembly: GCA_041674645.1. Lineage (GTDB taxonomy): Bacteria > Verrucomicrobiota > Lentisphaeria > Victivallales > Victivallaceae > JBAYVM01. The sequence continues at coordinate 9,598 of JBAYVM010000009.1, forward strand.
CTCGTCCATGAATCTGTATTGCCGGAGCTTTTTGCCGCATTAAACCGCGATTTTACAGAAATCGACCTGGTGGTAAAGTCGTTTCGTGGACATATTGTTTCCTGCGTTGGCTCGGAAGTATGTAAAATAGGCGTTTTGAATTCACCGGCGATTGCCGAAGCTGTGGCGGCGGAACTTGACGGGTTGTTTGAACATAATCAGGAACGGAAAGCCGCTTTGATTAATCGGATTATTGATGCTATTAAGATTTCCGGATGTCCTAATTCCTGCGGGGCGCATCCGATTGCAGAACTTGGCCTGCAAGGGCAGAAAAAGCGAATAAATGACAAGCTTGAAGAAGTTTGCATGATTTTCAGAACTTTATCGCCTTTGACTCTAGGCGTTGCCGATGAAAATCCAAAACTGGTCGCCGATATTCCGGCGCTGGTAAGAAAATATATCGCCAACTGGCTCTGAGGACATCCGAAGCGACCGGGGGCAGGAGTTTCACGTTGCGCCGGGCGAATTCCATCACGTTCGCCTGACTATAGTAGTCGTTTTGCTGGCGAGTTGCGTTTATGACCAGTTTTGCCAAAAACGGCCTGCGGGCTTGATCTTGGCGCTCGCGTTGAAACTTCCCGACTTCTGCATTTCCCTCATCGGTTGGAAATTGAGAGTTGTATATTGGATATTCAAAATTTCTGATTCTGGAGGGAATCGCTCTGTCGATACCGGTTTCAGCATTTACAGAGTACAGAAAGAGTTTTTGTCACTAATTCGAGACGACTCGTTTGATAAATGGTAATATATCATAGTATAATTACACCTTGCAATTTCAAAGAGAAGGTTTTAATTTGCATGGTTAAAAAACACAATATTTGGTTGTTTATAAGGTCGTAATCTGGAAGATTTGCTTGATTTTCGACGGAACGAAATTATTCATAAATTGTCTATAACGGCAGAATTTTTTGCGGTTTTGCCCGGTCGTAGAGCAGGGGAATTTTTTCGCCGCTTCGCATCTTGTTTTCCGCTTCGGTAACTTTATTGCCGTAGGCGTAATAAAATCCTTCCCGCAGTTCGCCATTGTCATCATCATAGGCAACCAGCGCTTTGTAACGCCGCTGATTGTTTATTGTGACATTGGTGGAAATCACGTTCCGGATAAATCCCTGCGCCGGTATGCCGTACTGGAGCAACCGGTCAATTCCTGCCCGTTTGACGAGATAAATAATAATAAAGGCAAAACCGGTTAACAGCGGAACCGCGATTGCAAGCAACGCCAAATAGCCCAACTGGCTGAGCGTGCAACCTTTTATTCGGCAGACGCCGGGCTCTGATTTTAGATATTCAATTTCCACTCGCGCGTTATTGGCGTACTGTTCACCTGCGCTGTAACAGACGCCGTTAATAACTTTTCCTTCTGGAGTTGTCCACGAAAAAAGTATTTTGATAACTCTATGGTGGTTAATAGTAGTGTTGGTTTTTTCGGCGCGTTCGACAATTCCGTAAGCGATTGCTTTTTCGCTGGTGTCGAGCTCTATGGACTGAAGCATATTTCGCGGTAATATGAACCAGCCGAGCGCGATATCAAACAACAGGGCGATTATTCCGATATGCAACAACGGACGGATGGATGATTTTTTAATAAATAGCTTACGAATCTCGTCAGGAATTATCCGCGGGATTCGCTGTTCAAGAAAGCGGTCAATATTTTCATTGGAAATAGCCATAAATTTCCATCCTGGCAATTGTCTTTTTTCCAAATATACTTTGCTGAAATATTTTCGCAAGTCAGTCTTGGCAAAACTGGACTGCTGACTTGATCTTGGCGCTCGCGTTAAAACTTTCCGACTTCTGAATTTCCTTCGTCATTGGAAATTTAGTGTTCAAGATTGGATATTCAATCTTCAAGTTTTTTTGGGCTCACTCCGTCGATACCGGTTCCAGCATTGTGGTTTTGGCCTGGCGAAATTCTTCAGTTGCATGACCGGGCATTCGCATTCCGGAGTCGAACAACGCAATAATCAGCATGATTAGTCCGGCGACATAGTTGCAAAAGGCTTTTTTTACGGTAACTTATTCCGTTTCACCTGAAAAAGTTACATAAGATAAAATTCATTAACATACACGGAGATGAACACGATGAGAATGAGCAAGCTTGTCGGCCGGCGGCTGAAAGAAGATCCTAAAGACGCCAAGACGGTCAGTCATAAATTTATAGTGCGCGGCGGTTACGCGCGTCCGGTTTCAGCGGGAATTTATTCACTGTTGCCGCTCGGAAAACGGATTGTTGATAAAGTCGAAGCGATTGTCCGCGACGAGATGGACAAAATTGACGGACAGGAAGTATTGATGCCGGTAGTGCTGCCAGCGGAACTTTGGGAAGAGTCCGGACGTTATAAATCCGTCGGTCCGGAATTGCTCCGGTTTAAAGACCGCAATGAAAAAGAAATGTTGCTGGCGATGACACATGAAGAAGCGGTGGTGCATCTGTTGCGTTCAGAAGTCAACAGTTATAAACAACTTCCGGTTATGTTGTACCAGATTCAGACCAAATATCGCGACGAAGCCCGTCCGCGCGCCGGTTTAATCCGGGTACGCGAATTTACCATGAAAGACGCCTATTCTTTCCACACCAGCCAGGAATGTCTGGAAAAATATTATGCCCGCGCTCATGAAGCTTACGTCCGGATTTTCAAGCGCATCGGCATGAAAAACGTATTGTCTATTCTGTCCAACTCCGGCATGATGGGCGGCAAAATTTCGCATGAATTTATGGCGGTGGCGGATTCCGGCGAAGACACGATTTTTGTTTCTCCGGACAATTCATATCGCGCCAACCGGGAAATCGCGGTTGCTGCCTGGAAATTTGAAAAATCTGCTCCGTTGCCGTTGGAAAAAGTCCACACCCCGGATCGGGAATCGATTGAGGAAGTCGCGACTTTCCTTGGCCTGAAAGCTGAGAATACCGGCAAAGCGGTTTTCTATCAGGACGGCCTGAGCGGAGAATTGATTTTCGCCATGATTCGCGGCGATTTTGAAGTTAACGAAACTAAATTGCAGAATGCCACCCGGGCGGCGGACTTGAAATTCGCCACTGACGAAGCGATTCGCGCTGCCGGTTGTGAACCCGGTTACGCCTCGCCGTTAGCCATCAACGGCAAAAAAGTCCGGATTGTCATCGATAATTCTATCGCGCAGTCATCCAATTTGGTGGTCGGCGCCAATGAACCGCATTATCACGTTAAGAATTTCAATTTTGACCGCGACTTGATTGGAATTGAAGGCATTACTGTAACCGATATTGCCACCGTGCGTGAAGGCGATCCGTGCCCGTTGACCGGACAACCGTTGAAAATGGAACGCGGAATCGAAGTCGGCAATATTTTTCAGCTCGGAACAAAATATTCCTCCGCCATGAACTGCACTTTCCTGGATCATAACGGCAAAGCGCATCCGATGATTATGGGTTGTTACGGCATCGGTATCGGACGTTCCATGGCCTCAGTGCTGGAACAGTCGAATGACCAGTACGGCCCGATATGGCCGATTACTATCGCTCCCTATCAAGTTCATATATGTTCGCTCAATCCGGATAAAGACGGCGTCAGCGAGGCTGCCGACAAACTTTATAACGCGCTTACCGCCGCCGGAATTGAAGTTCTCTACGATGATCGCGGCGAAAAGGCCGGTTTTATGTTCAATGACGCCGATTTGATTGGCATTCCGTTCCGTCTGGTTATATCTCCCAAAACTTTGGCGGAGAATAAAGTTGAATTCAAACGGCGCGGCGAACGCGAGGGAATTGTGCTGGAAATTGGTGAAGCTGTGGGAAAAATGCAGGAAGCTATCGCGGCGGAATTTAAAAAATTTGAATAAATTCTACCAAATAGGTAAACTTTATTAAAAAACGGTGTATTATATAAAACAGGCTTTTGATAATCGTTACTGAAAAAGGAGCATTAAAATGTGGGATTATAATAAAAAAGTAATGGATCACTTTCTTAATCCGAAAAATGTCGGAGAGATTGAGAATCCTGACGGTGTCGGCGAAGTCGGCAATATCACTTGCGGCGACGCGTTGAAATTGACCTTCAAACTGGACGATAAAGGCCGGATAGTGGATGCCATGTTCAAAACTTTTGGTTGCGCCAGCGCCATTGCGTCGTCATCTGCTTTGACTGAAATCATCAAAGGCATGACGCTTGAGGAAGCCTCCAAAGTTACCAATAAAGATATTGTTGACTTGCTGGGCGAACTGCCGGAGGAAAAACTCCACTGTTCCGTTATGGGAATGGAAGCATTGCAGACGGCGATTGCCAACTATCGCGGCGAGAAAAGCCCGTTTGAAGGCGATGACGAACATGAAGGTCGGATTGTTTGCAAATGTTTCGGTGTGACCGATGTTAAAATCAGAAAAGTCGCTCTCGAAAACGATCTGCATACGACTGACGAAATCACCAACTATTGCAAAGCCGGCGGCGCCTGCGGCACTTGCCTGGATGAAATTCATCAAATTCTCGACGGCCTCTGGAAAGAAAAAGAATCAGAAGAGAAAACGATGTCGGAATTCAATTCACTGCCATTGGTGCAGCGGGTTATCAGAGTGGATGAAGTCATCACCCGCGAAGTCAAGCCGTTGCTGGAACGCGATGGCGGCAGCATCGAACTGGTTGACCTGAAAGGCAATACCGTTGTGGTAAGATTGAAAGGCCGTTGCGCCGTCTGTCCAACCTCGCATGTTACGTTGAAACACACGGTGGAAGATAAATTGAAAGAGTTTATTTCCCCGGAATTGACGGTCGAGAGCATTTAACTGGAGAAAATATTATGGATACTGAAAAATGCATTTATGTTGACAATAACGCCACCACGGCGGTTGATCCTGAAGTATTCACGGCGATGCAGCCGTTTTTCTGTGAACGTTACGGCAATCCGTCCAGCGTTCATACTTTTGGCGGCAGCGTGGCGGCGGATATCGAACGCGCTCGCGGCCAGGTGGCGGGTCTGCTTGGCGCTGACCACCAGAACGAGCATGGACAGTTTACGGAAATAATGTTCACCAGTTGCGGCACGGAAAGCGATAATGCCGCAATTTGGAGCGCTCTGCATACCTGTCCGAAAAAGAAAAAAATTGTAATGTCCAAAGTCGAGCATCCGGCGGTGTTAAATCTGGGACGTGAACTGGAGCGCCGCGGCTATCCGGTCGTGCATGTACCGGTGGACGCGAAAGGCCGGATTGACATGGAACGGCTCGAAGAAATGGTGGACGACAATACCGCGATTGTTTCGGTAATGTGGGCGAATAACGAAACTGGCAATATCTATCCGGTTGAAGAAATTGCGGCTATCGCTCATCGTTACGGTGCGCTTTTCCACACTGACGCGGTTCAAGCGGTCGGCAAAGTTCCAATAGATTTAAAAAATTCTCAAATCGACTTGTTGAGCTTGTCCGGACATAAACTTCACGCGCCGAAAGGCGTTGGTGTGCTTTACATCCGGCGCGGAATCCGTTTCCGCCCGTTCATCGTCGGCGGACATCAGGAAAAAGGCCGGCGCGGCGGTACTGAAAACGTTGCCAGCATTATCGGTCTTGGCAAAGCCTGCGAACTCGCACAGCAGAATATGGAAATTGAAAATACCCGGGTTAAAGCATTGCGCGACCGGTTGGAACAGAAAATTCAGGCAACAGTTCCGGTAATCAGAATTAATGGTGATTTGGACAGCCGCCTGCCGAATACGGCTTCAATCAGTTTTGAATTTATTGAAGGCGAATCAATTCTGTTGCTGCTCGACCAGCTCGGAATTTGTGCTTCCAGCGGCAGCGCCTGCACTACCGGCAGCCTGGAACCGTCGCACGTTCTGCGGGCAATGGGCTTGCCATACACTGCGGCGCACGGAACAATCCGGTTCAGCTTTTCCCGATTCAATACTCAGGATGAAGTGGATTTTATCGCGGACTCGTTGCCGCCGATTATTAAACGGTTGCGCGCGATTTCTCCATACTGGAAAGAATAAAATCATCGCATTTCAGCATAAAAAAAAGCCGTCCGGTAAAGGACGGCTTTTTGCTTTTCAAGAACAATGTTTTTACAGAATGCCGCAACGCTTGAGTGAAGCGGCGAGTTTTTCTCTGCTGCCAGCGCTGAGCGGACACAGCGGCAAACGGTATTCTTCTTCAATCAACCCTTTCATTGCCATCGCCGACTTGATTGGAATCGGATTGGTTTCAATGAACTGGTCGCGGAACAGACAATAGAATTTCATGTGAATTTCCAACGCCTTCGCGAAATTGCCAGAGGCGAACGCGTCAACCATGGCTTTCATTTCCGCCGGAATAATATTGGAGGCGACGCTAATAATGCCTTTGGCGCCGACCGACATCATCGGCAGGGTCAGCGCATCATCGCCACTCAAAACAGTGATGTCGCACAAATCGAGAATTGCGGAAACCCGTTCCGCGCTGCCACCGGCTTCTTTTACCGCGACAATATTTGGATTGGCGCTGAGCCGGGCAATGGTTTCCACCGCAATCGACACGCCGCAGCGTCCGGGAACATTGTACAGCACAATCGGCAGTCCGGTCTCATCAGCGACCGTGGAAAAATGGCGGTAAAGTCCTTCCTGAGTCGGCTTGTTGTAGTATGGAGTTACCTGCAAACTGGCATCCGCTCCGGCTTCCCGGGCATGCTTTGTCAGTTCAATCGCTTCCGAGGTCGAATTGGCGCCGGTTCCGGCTATAATCAGGCAACGCCCTTTAGCCGTTTCGATAACGGTTTTAATTACTTTTGAATGCTCTTCAAAGGAAAGTGTCGGGGATTCGCCGGTGGTGCCGACTGGAACAATGCCGTCAACGCCGCCAGCAATTTGGATTTCCACCAACTCGCGCAACTTGCCGAAATCTACCGCGCCTCCGGCAAACGGGGTTACTATTGCAGTATATACGCCTTGCAATCTCATACTGGCTCCTGTTATTCTATGTTTTTATTGAATAAGATGAATTTTTTATTAAAGCGATAAAGTATTTATAATATAGACGTTGATGGCGGAAAATCAACGAAAGCATTGATTTTTGTTGCCGCTTGACCGGATCAACTCACAACATTCACCGGCGCGCCGTTTATAAACGCCCGCATATTTTCCGCCGCAATATGCAACAGTCGCATCCGCGCTTCCTTGGTCGCCCACGCCAGATGCGGAGTAATGTAACAGTTTTTCGCAGACAGCAACGGATTGTCCGGCTGCGGAGGTTCCGAGGATAAAACGTCCAGCCCGGCTCCGGCGATGCCGCCGCAATTCAGCGCCTCAGCCAAAGCCTTTTCGTCAATCAGTCCGCCACGAGCGGTATTTATCAGAAAAGCGGTTGACTTCATCAACGCCAGATGTTGCGCGTTCACCATGCCGTGATTATCCGCCGTCAACGGGCAGTGCAGGGAAAGAATGTCACTGCGCCGGAACAATTCTTCCGGCGTTACCGCCTCATAACCGGCAGCGGAAATTTTTTGCTGCGTTCGAGAAGCGACAATAATTTTCATCCCGAAAGCGGTTCCGGTCCGTGCGACCGCCTGACCAATCGCGCCGAAACCGTAAATTCCCAGCGTCCGCCCGCAAAGCTCAAATAACGGCATCTTCCAGTAACAAAAATCCCGGGCAGAACACCATTCTCCGACACGAACGCTTTCCGCATGTTCCGCGACGTGTTGCGTCAGATTGAGAATGTGCGCGAAAACCGTTTGCGCGACCGATTCCGTGCTGTAAGCCGGAACGTTGGTGACGATAATGCCATGCTCCCGTGCAGCGTTCAGGTCAACCATGTTGTAACCAGTCGCCGTCACTCCGATGTAACGCAGTGCGCACAATTTTGCCAATACTGTACCGTCAAGCAGAGTTTTGTTGGTAATTACCGCCATTGCGCCCTGAGAACGTGCAACAGTCAGTTCCGGCGGAGTGCGGTCATAGATTTCCAGCTTACCCAGTTTGGCAAATTCATTCCAGGATAAATCCCCCGGATTCGCCGCATATCCATCAAGAATTACAATCTTATCCATAATTTTCACTTCTCGTTGTTAATATCATTATTTTCCAGCTTTTTCAATTCTTCCGCGGCTTTTTTATGACCTTGCGCTGCGGCTTTACGGAACAATTTTACAGCTTCAACTTTATCTTTTGCAACACCATTGCCTCCATGATAGCAAAGGCCGAGATTATACTGTGCTTGAGGATAATTTTTTTCTGCTGCTTTTTTGTACCATTTAACGGCTTCGGCTTTGTCCTGCTTAACGCCGTTTCCGCTGTAATAGCAAACTCCGAGATTACACATGGCTCCTGCATCACCTTGTTCTATCGCTTTACTGTACCATTTCACCGCTTCATCAAAATCTTTTTTTGCTCCGTTTCCGTGGTAATAGCACAATCCGAGATTAGACATGGCTACTGCATCTCCATTTTCTGCGGCTTTACTGAACCATTTAACGGCTTCAGCAAAATCTTTTCTTACGCCTTCGCCGTTGTGATAGCAATTGGCAAGATTTGCCATTCCCCCTACATGTTTCTGGGCTGCTGCTTTTTTGTACCATTTGACCGCTTCAGTAAAGTCTTTTTTTACTCCGTTTCCGTTGTAATAACAATTTCCGAGACGGTTTTGTGCGTTTGCATAATTTTTTTCAACCGCTTTCCGATACCAATTTATTGCCTCGCCATAGTTGTTCTTCAAGTTTTTGTTATTTTCATAGTAAGCGCCAAGATTAAACTGAGCAGCGGGGAAATCTTGTTCAGCTGACATCCTGTACCATTTCATGGCTTCCGGCAAGTCTTTTTTTACTCCGTTTCCATGATAATAGCAATTACCAAGATTAAACTGTCCGGTAGCTTCTCCTTGTTCTGCGGCCTTGCGATACCATTTCGCGGCCTCAACTAAGTTTTTTTCAACGCCTTCGCCGTTGGCATAGCATCCGCCGAGGTAACATTGAGCTTCTGGATAACAATTTGCCGCCGCTTTGCGGATTAATGTGATCGCCTCAGCCTGGTCTTTTCCGACCCCTTTACCATCTGCATAGCAAATTCCAAGATTGTATTGAGCTGCCGCATAATCCTGAGCGACAGCTTTTCTATACCACTTTATGGCTTCGATATAGTCTTGCTTCACGCCTTCGCCAAGATTATAACAAGCGCCAAGACTAAACTGAGCGTCTGCATTGCCTTGCTCCGCCGCTTTACGGTACCATTTTGCGGCTTTGACCAAATCTTTTTCTATTCCGATGCCTAACGTATAACATCCTCCAAGGTAAAACTCTGCTTTGGCATCGTTCTGTTCCGCGGCCCTTCTAAACCATTTTGCGGCTTCAGAGTAATTTTTTCCTACACCTTTTCCATTGTAATAACAACCGCCGAGATTATGCATAGCTTCTATATGATTTTGTTCCGCCGCTTTTATAAACCACTTCATCGCTTCGACTTTATTTTCAGCTACGCCGCTACCGTTGGCATAGCCTTCTCCGAGATTATACTGTGCTTCTGAGTGACCTTGCTCGGCTGCTTTCCTGAACCACTTCACTGCCTCAGTCTGGTTTTTTTCAACGCCTTTGCCATCATAATAGCACTCGCCCAGCTCGAACTGTGCTTTTGCATAATTTTGATTAGCGGCCTTACTCAACCATTTCACCGCTTCAGCTTGATTTGCAGTTACTCCAAAACCATATTTATAAAAGAGTCCGAGCAAATACTGAGCATCAACTTCTCCGTTTTCTGCTGCTTTGCGATATTGTTCTGCGGCTTTACTGTACCATTTTGTCGCTTCGACTTGATTTTTTTCAACGCCATCACCTTGTGCATAGCAACTGCCGAGGCGACATTGCGCTTTGACATATCCTTGTTCTGCAGCCTTGCGATACCATTTTACGGCTTCATTCCAGTTTTGAATTACGCCATAACCTCTTGCATAGCATTTGCCGAGATGATATTGCGCTTCAGGTAAATTTTTCTCTGCCGCTTTTATAAACCACTTCATCGCTTCTGTTTTATTTTTAGCTACGCCTTTGCCGTAATAATAACACTCTCCCAGCTCAAACTGCGCTTTGGCGTCGCCTAGTTCCGCGGCCTGACGGTATTGTTCGAAAGTTTTTGCCGGGCTGTCATCGGCGAATAACGGATGAAAAAATTGCGCAACGGCAATTAATATCACGGTTAGAATTGCTTTGCTTCTGATTTTCATAGCTCCTGTTTGTGCTTACTCCTTAGCTTGTGTTACTTAAAACGATTAGTACAAAAGCTCGGTTTCACTATAGTCACCGGCTCGCGGAATTCAAGTCCGCCCGTATATCTCATCGGTTGTTTTGTATTGTAGCGTTGAGTGAATCCTTCGACTGTTTCACGCGGCTTGCCCGTCGCAGTAAGGAGGCTGGAACGCGGAGAAAACATCAAGTTGGTAAGTAGAAAGCGAGAAAAGTCAATTTTGGAGTTTTCTGAGATTTTTAGCGGCGTGAGAAGTTATACTGGTGTCAGCGGGAAGATTGTTTTATCGCAGATGTTGCCGGATGCGATATTGATTTCCGGTTGTCCTCTGCATATATTAACCGGCAATATGGAGTAATTTGGCAAAAAACGCTTAGGTGATAACGATATATGAAACGAAATGCCATAAAAATTATTTTACTTGCACTTATATGTTCC
>JBAYVM010000010.1:0-20170 GCA_041674645.1 Victivallaceae bacterium
TACACCAATCGGTTTCGACGGAGCGAAACTAAGGCCATTTGCGCTCGGAGATCGCAAGCTACCTGGCGGCGTTCTCTCGCAGAGCGAGAGCGCTACACCAATCATCTTCCGGACACCCGTCCGGTGTAGCCGCGTCCGTCTCGGACGCTAAGTATTTTCCGAATTCCTCTCGCAAGCGAGAGCGCTACACCAACGTTCGTGAAATTCGCGCGATTCGTGGCAAACCCCTTTTCTCGCTGTCAGTCGTACGGACGACTATTTGCTGTCAACGCGGGTGATGCCGCTCCAGGCTTCTTCGGGTTCATTGAGGAGATATTTTTCACAACGTTCAATGTACAGGGTGGCCGGATAGTCTTCCGGGAAATCTTTCAGGATGGACGTGAACATTTCTTTTGCCGCCAGCCATTCCCGTTTCAAATAGACACTGTAGGCGTTCTGGAAATTTGTTGCGAGGGTTTGTTGCTCGGTAGCATCCGGGGAATCTTTTTCGCCCAGCAGTTCATAAATTACCACACTTTGGCTTTTGCCTTTTACCGCGATTTGATCGATAATCCGGCAGATAAAAATATTCTGCACATACCGGTGGGTGGCTTTGCTGATAAGGATGCCGGTGTGGTAAATTTTATTCAATCCTTCGAGGCGGCTGGCCAGATTTACGCCGTCGCCGATAACGGTGTAATTAAGCCGTTGACTGGAACCCATATTGCCGACGACCATGTAACTGGAATGCAATCCGATTCTGGTAACAAAGGCGTATTTCCCAACTTGCTGCCACTCTTTGTTCAACGCATTGATTGCCTTCTGACATTTCAACGCAGCCCGGCAGGCGCACACTGCATGGTCTTCATTGGCAATCGGAGCACCCCAGAAAGCCATGACCGCATCGCCGATAAATTTATCCAGAGTCCCTTTTTCCGTTTCAATTATTCTGGTTACCTGGTCAAAATATTCTGAAAGTTGCAACATCAATTCTTTTGGCGGAATGCTTTCAGAAATGTCGGTAAAGCCGGCGATGTCGGAAAAAAACAAGGTCAATTCCCGGTCTCTGCCGCCAACGGTAACATCTTCACCCGAGGCGATAAGCTGATTTACCAGTACGGACGGAACATACAGCCGGAACGCTTTCAGGCTGTTTTTCATGTCTTTTACTGCTGAATCCATCGTCTGAATTTCGTGAATATGCGATTTTATTTCCGCCCGGCTGTCCAGGTTAAAGTTTTTCACTTCCAGCACTTCCGCCGCCAGTTTTTCAATCGGACGGGAAATCTGCCGGGCAAGCATTACCGCAGCGGCAATCGCGATAATCATAACCGCCAGCGATAACAGCAGCGTCATTTTTAAGGTGTTTTTCATCGCTCCCAAGAAATCATCTTCAGGAGCGATAAACACAAATTTCCAGGCCTTGCCGAACTCCTTCGGGAAACGGGCAAAACAGGCCAGATATGAGGTGTCGTTTGAATTATACAGGAACAGTTTTTCGCCATTGTCTTTATACTGCCGCATGGCATCGGTTATTTGCGGAATTTTCAACTCTTCAGGCATCAACCGGCGGACTTTTCCATTTTCATTAATCGTCATCCGGTTCGGGTCGGTAAATGCCAGCAGCAAATTATTATTATCCACCATAAACATCAACCCGTGGTCAAAGTCATCGGCTTTTTTGATAAATTCTGAAAGCCCGCCCAGGGTAATATCCGCCGCCATAATTCCTTTTATGCTGTTATCTGGATTGAACACCGGACATGAAACCGTAATCCCCGGCTTGCCGTTCTCGAAAAAAATGTAGGGCTCGGACCAGAAAGTTTTTTTGGTTGCCAACGCGCCGATATACCACGGCCTGGATCGCGGATCATATTTGCTGTCGGCAATGACCTCGCGCCGCAACGGCTTTAAATTCTTATCGTAGTATTCAAAAACCGTGGAGGCCTTACCGTTAACCTGGACGATATGTTTAACATAAATATCATCTCCGAGAATGCCTGCTTGAAGAAAATTTCCCTGTTCATCGCCAAAATAAAAAAATGTTATTTGCGGCTGAGTTTGTATCACTTTCAACAGATAATTCGCATATTCGGTATTTAAACCCAGCTTCAGGTCGGGCTGTTTGAATACTTCGACGGCTATTTCGGTTGTCAGTCGCGCGGCTTTCATGTAGTTATCAGTCTTGTGAATGACGGTTTCCGCCTGCTGTTGAAAATTACTCTTCACCAGTTCTATCGTCGATGCGCGATTTTTGATATAAATAAAGCCGGTAATCACCAGCACGGTGGAAATAATTAATGATGTGAACACAAAGACAATGTCAACATTAAATGTCCGCTGTTTTAAAAATCTCATGACTTCTCCCTTTATTTTTTTCACGCACATCAAAATATCATTTTGAACCCGTTATTTCAACATGAAAACACGAAAAGCATGAAAAGTGGGCAAGCAAAAAAATTAAATGTCACGAATTTCGTAAAAACTAGTGTGACCGCCTCACTGGCGAGAAGTTTTTCCCGGACTCAGACGCCGACTTTATCGGGCCCCCAGATAATTTTATGCATTTGTAATTGCAGCCGTGCGGGTGTTTTATCGGCAATCATCCATGCCGCCAGCGTTTCCGGAGTAATGCTGTTCCAGCCGGGGCTGAATAAAAGATTTGGCGTACACTGTTGAAGATTATAACGGGCAATAACGTCAAGTGAAAAATCATAGTCATTACGGTCGGAGATGACAAATTTAATTTCATCATGCGGCGACAGAAAAGGGTAATTTTCATAAAGATTATATTCACTCATTCCACTGGAAGGAGTTTTACAGTCAAGGATTTTCTTTACTCCGGTTGGAAGCGTTGAGATTGGCAGAGAGCCATTCGTTTCAATCAAAACTTCCAAGCCTGCTTGCAATAATTTATCGCATAACTCAGGCGTTTTAGATTGATGCAACGGTTCGCCGCCGGTAACTTCCACCAATTTCACCCCTGAATTCAATGCCAGTTCAACCAGGGGTTCAATTTCATACTCGCTGCCGTCTGATGTTTTTTTAGCGTAAGCGGTGTCGCAATAATGGCAGTTGAGATTGCACCCTGCAAGCCGGATAAAAAAACACAGTCGCCCGGCGTGAGTTGATTCTCCCTGAATGCTCAAAAAAGTTTCAACGACCGATATTTTTTGTCCGGACATAGTTCAATCCACATAATAAGTTGCGCCGGAACCAGGAGATTCACAGACACGAATACGGCTGACCGTAACATTGCCGTCATTCATTTTTGCAGAAAGTTGCTCATAAATCACCTTGGCAATAATTTCACTGGTCGGGTTGATGTCTTTAAACGCATCATTTTCTGAAATATTGGTGTGATCAAAAACATCAAGAATTGAATCCAGCTCTTTCTTCAGTTTTTTAAAGTCAACGGCGATTCCAATTTGATCAAGTTTTTTTGCTTTAATGACTGCCTGCACTGTCCAATTATGACCGTGCAACGATGAACAATCGCCCTGATAGCCGCGCAGACAATGCGCCGCCGAAAAACTTCTAGTTATATCTATTTCAAACATATTATACCTCTTTTTTCTATAAAATAGTCGCCAAACATCATTTACGCAAGGCGGATAACAATTTTAGCCAGACCGCGTCATCGAAAAAAAAAGAGCGGATAACCCGCTCTTGTTTTTTTCAATTACCTGAAACAGGGAATTAAATATCTTCGCCGATTTCCCAGCGCACAAAACGCTTGACTTTCACATTCGGCTTGACCTTTTCCATGCAACTTTTGTCATCTTTTATCCAAGGCTGTCTTACCAGGCATACTTCAGAATACCATTTATTGATTTTGCCAAGAACAATCTTTTCGATGATTTCAGCAGGCTTGCCGGCAACTTGTGCAGTAGCAATCTCTTTTTCACGGGCAATGGCCTCAGGAGAAATGCATGCCGGGCAGATATAATCCGGTTTGAACGCGGCAATATGCATGCACAGCTCGTTCAGGAAAGCATCGTCGGCATCACCTTCAACATCAACCATAACCCCGATACGTCCACCCATGTGGAGGTATGAAGCAATTTTTCCGGCAGATTCCCATTTTTCCGTCCGGCGAATCTGCATGTTTTCGCCAATGGTAGCAATCATGGACAAAAGAATTTCTTTATCCTGTTCCTGAACTTTTTCAGAAACATCGCCGTTGCCGGAAACATTAAGCGCTCTTTCGGCTACGCCGTTGACAAAATTGATAAATTTTTCGTTAGTCGCAACAAAGTCCGTTTCGCAAAGGACTTCCACCATGGCACTTTTCCCGCCTTTGATACAAGAAACAATTTTGCCTTCTTTGGTAGCGCGTCCTGATTTTTTCTCAGCTTTAGCAATTCCTGACTTTCTCAGGCAGTCAATTGCTTTTTCCATATCACCTGCGGCTTCCGTAAGCGCCTTCTTACAATCCATCATACCTGCGCCGGTCTTATCGCGCAAATCTTTAACTGCACTGGCAGAAATAGACATGATTATGTTCTCCTTAATTATATAATATTCTAAAAATAGAGTTATTCAGCTTTGGCTTCTACTGCCGGAACGTCCTCAGCTTTAACTTCTTCAATCTTTTTTTCTTCTACAGCAGGAGCTTCTTCCTCTTTCTTTTTGGGAGCAGCTTTCTTCCTTGCCTGTTCAGCTTTCTTTTCTTCGCCTTTGCTGTCTTCAGCCTTTTTAGCTTTTTCCGCTTTCTCTGCTTCTTTTGTCGCGCGGTCTTCAGCTACTCTCTTGTGGTGTATTTCTTTAGCGATAAGAATCGCATCAGCAAAAAGATCAGTAATTACTTTTAGTGATTTCACCGCGTCGTCATTCGCCGCAATCGGATAATCAACCGGTTCCGGATCGCCGTTAGTATCAACAATCGCAACAATCGGAATATTCAGTTTATTGGCTTCGCGAACGGCAATATCATCATGAAAAACGTCGATAATAACCATCACCGCCGGTAATTTTTTCATATCGGCAATACCATCAAGGTCGCGATGTAATTTTTCAACCTTGCGGGCGAACACTGAAAGTTCCTTCTTCTTGTAAGAAGTGGTCGAATCAGAGGCCAACATTTTGTCGATTTCGTACATCTTGGAAATGCTCTTGCGAATAGTAACGTTATTGGTCAGAGTGCCGCCGAGCCAGCGTTCTGACACATAATACATACCAGTTTTTTCAGCCAGTTCTTTGATAATCTGTTGCGCCTGACGCTTAGTTCCGACAAAAAGCACATCGCCGCCATTCATTACAACTTTCTGCAGAATATTGCAGGCATCACCGATTTGACGCATGGTTTTAGTCAAGTCAATAATTGAAATCCCATTCTTGGCGCCATAAACGTATTCCTTCATTTTCGGGTTCCAACGTTTAGTCTGATGCCCGAAATGACATCCCGCTTCCAACAAATCATTAATCGTAATTTTCGCCATTAATGGCCTCCGTGTCTTTTTGCGAAACCTTTTCCCTGAGTATTACTGCCGGGAAGGCTTCTGGTTGTTTGGTTTTTTAATAACTTCCCTTTCTCTATAAAAAGGGCTGATAAAATAGCATTCCATAACATATTCTACAAGAAGCAAAAGCATAAATATTACACTTTTGACTTAATCTTTTCGCGAAAACGTCTGCGCGGCAAAACAGCTTACGCTATTCTTCCATAATAATTGCGCAAAATTGTTGCGATTTCATCTGCGTCAACAGCGTTGCTGATCTGTTCTGCAATGGATTTATCGTTAATGCAGCGGGCAAGATTGGACAATGCCTTGAGGTGCTGTTCCGGTGGTTGGTTGCGTGGACTCAGCAACAGCAAAATACTCTGTACTGGATTTTTTATGTCCGGGTAAAGCGCCGTCCAACTGGCTTTTTTAAACCCAATCAGCACAGTCGCTTTTTCAATTTCTTCGCAACGAAAGTGAAGCAGCAACATGGAAGGACTGAGTTCAATGGGAAACGCCTGTTCACAATCGGTTAAAAATGAAAAATCTGACTTACTTTTCACTGGACTTATTTTTGATACAACCCGTGCCATCTGCCGCAATATATCTTTCAAAGCGCCAGCGTCATCCAATCCGTCAACCGGGTAAAAGTCACAGGGCTTCACGTCTGCGCAACTCTGGTCAGACTCCTGAAATGCGGGCTCATCGTTAAAAAAATGCATCGGATAAGCCACCAGTAAATTAATGTCAGGAAAACGTGCTGCCACGGTTTCCGGCAATCGTTCCATGCTGGGAGTCCAGAGCGGACTCTGGCGGCGTTCAACAGAAAAAATCACCATATCATCAGCTCGCAAGTCATTGATTAACCGCGAACGCGCTTCATTCCAGTTTGAGCTTTCAACCACCGAGGCAGGAATTAACGGTTTGACAGTTTTTATTCTCTCACGCAAATGCCCTGCGGACGATTGACAAAGATGGATGTACAAACTGGCTCCAATCTGCCGGGACAGATATTTTGCTTCCTCAATCAAAGAAACGACATCCTGTCTTTGTTCTGCCAGCGGCGGAAACAATAATAACAGTCGGCGGGTAGTATTTATCGGGCGCACCAGTCGGCAAATATAAAGTCGCGACGGACATTCCGCCAGAATATCGTCCAACACGCTACCAAAAAGTTGAATTATTGTTTTGCGACCGCAGCTCCAACCAAGAAAAACGGCATCAGACCGTAATTCTCTGGCTGCGCGAACAATTCCGTCAGCGGCATTCAAGGAAAGCCGGATTCCTGGATTTACCGGAATATCCGCAGCCGCTGCATCCGTCATACACAGCGCCAGTAATTTTTCGCCACGGTCAATTGACTCTTCAATATTGCCATCCTCCGGTACAATAGTAACCGGACAAATTGCGCCTGGAAGACTCGGGTCCCGCATCAAAAATCCTATTTCCAGCAATCGCGTCGCCGACGCAGGGCTGGAAACCGCGATTAATAATCGCTGTTCTGTACGTGCAGGAATTATCTTATCTGGAACGCGAGCGGCCATTCGCCGTCCATATTTGTCAACAGTCCATGCCCCTAACAGACAGGTTACAAGAATCATGACAATAGCTCCATTAAGTACAGTCTCATCAAATATATGAAGATTATATCCGACCGTCACCGCCGCAAGCGTGGCCGCCGCTTGAACCACACTCAAACCGAACATCACATTCCCGGCGTCTGAATTATACCCGAAAATCCGTCTTGCCACTTGCGCTGCACAATATTTTGTGAACAAAACAGTTACCACCATAGTGGCAGCCACCAGCCAGCTTTGCGGATTCTGTATAATTGTACCAACATTGACGAGCATACCGACAGAAATAAGAAAAAATGGAATGAATAAAGTATTCCCGACAAATACAATCCGGTTCATCAACGTACTGCGCACCGGAATCAAACGGTTAAAAGTAGCCCCGGCCAGGAACGCGCCGATGATGGGTTCCATCTTCGCAAAATGCGACAAATACGCGCATCCGCATACCATCATAATGACGAAAAGAAATTGCGCGCCGCCCTTTTCCGGAACTTTCTTAAAAAACCATCTGCTCAACCATGAAATGCCATACCAGGTGAACAATATCAACGCCACCATTCCCAGACCGATTCCCAGCCAGAATCCAATCCCAAGTTTGACCCCCCTGGCTGAATCGGCGATTACGGCCAGCACCAGCAGTGCCAGTGTATCCGTGATAATCGTCGCGCCGACCGTTACGGCAACCGGTTCACTCCGGGAAATTCCCAGCCGGCTGGCAATCGGATAGGCCAAAAGCGTGTGAGAGGCAAACATACTCGCCAACAATATTGAAGCTGTCAGACTCATGGATAAAACATAGTACCCGAGCAGAGTTCCAATGCCTAGCGGCAGGATAAACGTCAGCAAACCAAACGATATGCTACGCACGCGAGTGCTTAGAAAACGATATAAATCTATCTCAAGCCCGGCCAAAAACATAATATAGAGCATGCCGACTGACCCGAAAAGGGTAATGGCGGCATTACGAGCCAGCAGTCCGAAGCCATTAGGCCCTAATGCAACTCCAGCCAGCAGTAACAATACCAAATCGGGGACTCGCAGTCTTTCCGCCAGCAGCGGAGCCAGCAAAATCACCATAATCAGAATCGTGAACACTAAAACCGGATCGGACAACAACATCTTCTGTTCCTCATCAATATGTATAAATATTCAAGTGCAGTCAAGCAGATTTCAACTTCGTAAATATATCAGAGCGTATTGAAAAATCAAGGAATTGCGGCGTAGCAAAAACTTTAGACTGATTCTGGATAAAACAAGGTTAAAATATGAACAGACGTAAGTTCGTCTTGAATATTCAGTTCTTTGCAACAACATTAATGCCAGAGGAACAAGATTACCCTGACCTCTGGCATTATACTTTTCACCAACCGATATCTGATATTGAACGGCTAATTACTATTTTTCCGGTTGCAGATTTTCCATGTATTACGGTCGGCTGCGCCAAATCCCTGCCAGGTGGCTCCGCTTTCCCACATGCCAGTATAACCGTTGTTCTTATTCTGCCAGAGAACGTCGGATTTGCCGTTGCCATTAAAATCGCCCACACCAACGATTTCCCAGTCCGCACGGGGAACATTGCCAAAATACTGCCAAGCGGTTCCGCTTTCCCATATGCCAACCGTGCCATCATTCTTATTCTGCCAAAGAACGTCAGACTTGCCGTTGCCGTTAAAGTCGCCAACGCCAACGATTTCCCAGTTTGCACGGGGAACATTGCCGAAATATTGCCAAGCGATTCCGCTTTCCCATATGCCAACCGTGCCATCATTCTTATTCTGCCAAAGAATGTCGGATTTGCCGTTGCTGTTAAAGTCGCCAACGCCGACGATTTCCCATTCCGCACGGGGCGCCACACCTAATCCCTGCCAGGTGGTTCCGCCGTCCCACATACCGACATAACCAGTAGTTTTATTCTGCCAAAGAATGTCGGATTTGCCGTTGCTGTTAAAGTCGCCAGAGCCAACAATTTCCCAGTTACTGTCGGCAGATCCGAGGAATGTCCAGCTGTTGCTGCCACTGCCAGTCCACATACCGACAACACCGTCATTGTTCTGCCAGAGAATGTCAGAAGCTCCACGACCGTTAAAGTCATCCTTGGCGCGCTTGGTTCCGGATGATCCGCCGCCGTCACCAGTGCCTGTAACAGTAATTTCTTTTTCCAGCGAATTATTGTCTTTGCGACTCTCAAGTATAACATTACCGCCATCGGCAACAACTTTAAATTTATGCAGTCCGGATGAGATATATTTACCATCAACTGTAAAATTAAGAGTAGCAGTTGACTTCGCGGCCAAATTACTGTAAGTAATTGAGGATACTTTGACATCATCAATATAAAGGTCTACGGTCTGTTCCGAAACTGCAGAACCATATCCGATATTGTTGAGCTTACAAAATACCTGTAACGACTTTCCTGCAACCGGAGTTTGCGGGAACGTCCAGACATCTTTGATTAACAAATCAGAATAGTCATTTACAGTTATTCCTTTTACCATTAAGTTGTTGTTGTCGTCTGACTCGTAAATATTATTCCCGTCATCAGCGATAATTTTAACGGTATGTGTACCAACGGTCAAGTTCACTGCATCCAATACAAGAGATAGTGAGACAGCCGTATTAGCCGTCAATGCAGGACAATTGACATCACCAATCTTATTGTCATCCAGATAAACTGTGGCAGCATTACCAGCCGCCACCGAACCGCCATTGTTGCTGACGGTAAAGGCTACCGTGACATTCTGACTTTTTACCGGATTTTCCGGAAACAATGATATGTCAGTTATTTTTAAGTCTGGAGGAATCAATACAGCAAAACTTTTTTCCTGTGAATTGCTGATTTCAGTTTCATCAGACTCATAAATTTTATTGTCCGCATCGGCAATTACTTTAATAAGATGAGCACCTACAGTTAAGCTTTTCGCATCAACTTCAAATGAAATTGATTTTGACGCGCCAGCTGCCAGCTCTGGACAACTAACTTCCTTGAACTTATTGTTGTCAAAATAAATAGCCGCAACACTAGCTGCTACTGCAGATATGTTGCTGTTGTTCAGATTGAAACTGATAGTCATGGCCTGTCCTTCAAGCGGAATTGCTGGAGACAAGCTTATATTGCTGACCGTCAAATCAGAAGGCATGACAACAGTAAAGTTATTTTCCAGTGAATTGCTCACGTCTGTTTCGTCCGTCTCAACAATTTTATTGTCCGAGTCGGCAACTACTTTAATAATATGCCCGGCTAGCGCAAGACTGCTCGTATCCAACGCCAACGAAATAGCGGCAGAAGTATTGGCATCCAGAGCCGGGCAGGCAATATCTTTAAGCTTGTTGCCGTCAAGGTATATCGTTGCAGTACTGGCGGCAATGGCAAATGCGCTGCTGTTTTTTAAATTGAACTCAACAGTCATCTCCTGACCTTTGGCCGGAATTGATGGAGATAAAACTATATCGCTAACCACCAAATCTAAAGGAAGCGTAGCGGTGAAATTTTTCTCTAATGAATTGCTTGCTTCGGTCTCGTCGGATTCAGATATTTTACCATCAGCATCTGCAACAACTTTTACGGTATGATTTCCGTCTGTTATTTTGTCCGCCTGAATAGTATATGTCAAAACCACAGAATCTCCTGACTGTAAATCATCGTAATTTAATGAGGTTAATTTTTCACCATCCAGATAGATATCCGCACGCTGATCAGCTGAAACGCCAGCGCTGGCAGTAACATTACCATCGTTCACTATTTTAAAAGTCAACGTCAGCAAGTTGTTAACAAATGGATTAGTTGGCAACCATGACAGTTCCGTTACAGTCAAATCACTTTTGCTTAAGTCCTTGTCTCCAAAACGGTAAGTAATATCCTCCTTGAATTCATCAGGACGAGTATTAGTCAGGCTAGCGCCTTTTACATTCTTAATACCATCAATGCCGCATTTAAGTGTCACTGAATATTTCGCCGGGGCGGTAAAATTCCCGGTGATGATAATTTTTCTGGCGGTTTCGTCATAAACCGTTGAGTCAACTGTATACGGCTGGTCAGATTCATCAGTGATTTTCACGGTCGCAGAGTTAATAGTTTCCGGAATAAATCCGTCCATAGTCAGTGGAAGGCCCGGACTTACTAACGGAATTTCTATTTTGCGGTCTTTATAGATAGTGCTCATATTAGCTTCATCCACTCGCGGCGCGAATGGAGCGCACTTCGGTTCAAATACCAACATATGCCCGGTATAGCCACCGCCGCCAATCTGCGGGTATTGCGACTGAGTACCAAGACGCACTTCGCCAATACTGAATCCGTCAAGGTACAGAAACATCATCGGTTCAGTTTGAGAATAATTCATAGAGACAGATGTTAACACTGCATCAGAAACTTTTTCCCAAGCAAAAATTCCTGGTTCTTGGTTTGAATGATTCACCAACGCAATATATGCTTTACCTTTATACGTAACCATATCAGCAATAGAATAGCTTGCAGAAGTCGAATAATCAGAAACTGCAGTTATATCTTTTTCCTGCCAGTAAATACTTGAGTCAGGTGTATTCCCAGTGTGGCTATATACGCTCATATAAATTTTATCATTATATTTTACCAGGTCTGGCTTGCGATAAGCGACTGATGAAGAGTAAGCAGGAATATTGCTTGCATCAACTTCCTTCCAGTAACCTGTTGGATAATTATTCAGATTTCCACTGGCAATACTACGGTATATTGCACTGGTAG
This sequence comes from Victivallaceae bacterium, assembly GCA_041674645.1. Classification (GTDB taxonomy): domain Bacteria; phylum Verrucomicrobiota; class Lentisphaeria; order Victivallales; family Victivallaceae; genus JBAYVM01. The sequence goes on from JBAYVM010000010.1 coordinate 11,721, forward strand.
TAGAATATGAAACTTCATCTCCTTTATTATAGCTAACACCACTGTTCCAGGCAGAATATACTTTCCCTGACGCGCTATCCAGTATCCCCGTCTGAGAATCAATTGACGATATGCCTGCAGAATAAATTTCAGTTCCCTTCGGATGCCCGTATGCTGAATAGCCAGACTGAGTTGCCGAAGTTCTGGATGGATTATAAATCATGTTTTCATGTATAATACCGCCCCCGAAACAATTAAGTCCGAAAGCCATAAAATCGGAAAGCAGGTTTTGTGCGCTCTGATAACCGCGAACCGCATAAAGCGTTTTATTGTTTATTGTCAAATCGTACACATTATTAAATTTTGATGAACTGGAATATTTCGCCCAGCTTTTTCCGCCATCAAGCGACTTGGCCACCATATACGGCGAAGCATACGGCCATGACATGCCAATATAAATGACATTACTGTCTGCCGGATTGACAACCATTCCACGGATATGATAAACTGGCGGAGTTGAAGTGTGGGTAGCATTCATTACAGTATCGTTTACAACTTCAACAGTACTGGCCGAACCAGTATTCTCAGTGACCCTGATAACATAATTTTTCGTTTCGCACAGATACGTTGTTTTACCATCAGCGCTAGTCCGTTTAGCGGTGTAAGTCATTCTGCAACCAATAGAGGTTATAATAGTTTTATCCGGCCCGGCGATAAGACAACGCGGCGGGTCCAAAGTTATAGTTTTCAAATCAGCCGGAGGAGTCTTAATCTCTGGAATCAGGTCGTCAAGAATAATTTTCTCTTCAATTTTATTGTCCGTCAAATTATATTTTAGCAACAAAGTTGATCTGGTTGCTTGTTTCAATGTAGTATTATAATAGTAATATCCGCGAGTTGTCCAAAGGGTGGTCGCAGAAGTTTTAAGTAATTGCGGCACATTCCCGTACGGATCTTCAGAACCAGACTTTACTTCATATGGGGTAACTGTTTTGTTTTGCTTGCTATATTCAAATATCTTAGTTGCAGCGCCGGTAATTTGAGAACCTACTTTTCTGTAATAAGTATTGTCAGGAGAGTAAAAAGAACAATAAATTTTATCCGTATCAAATTTATCAATGCAGATATCCACTGCCGCTGCACAGTCATTTTTCAAATCAATAACTTCATGCCAGGTTTTATTTACCAAATCATAATATTGAATGCCTTTATAATGGGCTACCCACATGTATTTATCTGTCGGATCATAAGCAACCTGAACAACGCGGTTATTATTAAGCGGGCTATTCTCGTCATTGGCGTTTATCCAATTGATAATATCGCCGTTTTCAGCATTATAGATGGCGATGCCGCCGCCTTCATTACGCATATGTTCCTGATACATCTCATTGGTGCCGCGTCCGTCAAAACTCATGGAAACATTTATCGCAGGTTCACCGGTTCCACACCATACTTGATTATTGATGGGGTCATAAGCTACACAAGTTTGCTGGCGAAACTTTATATCGCTGCCATCATAGGCCTTCTGGTAATCAGTAATCTTTGCCGTTTCCAAATCAACTTTCAACAGCCCGCCGTTATCCCGGTTCATCATTCTGGACGGATGAGAACGGAAACAGGTGGCGAAAGAGCCTGGAAGAAATGTCGCGCCTCGATAAATAAAAGGATATTGGGAAACAATATCGCCATCACCGTAAAAATTATTATCACCAGGGAAGCTTGCGTAACCGAAATTAACATTATTAAAGTAAGCGAACATAACATCTTTCGCGACCGTATCCATAGTTGCAGTAAGGACACCATCAGCGTTTCTTGGCGGTTGCGCCACTTCAATATTGGTACGTTTCAGCAATTCATTGCTGACAATCGGCGGTATCATCTGATGAAGGGTCAAATATTTTACTTTCCCGCCGTTCTTCGTGTAAGATTCATACGCCGGATAACCAGTGTCGTCAATCATTTTCTTGATATTATCCACGCCAGGTCCATCAAGTCGCGATACAATATAATAACCAAATTTATTATGTGAAAATTTCTTATTGAGAATGTCATTGTTATAATAGTAAAAATATTTGTTTTTACTGAAAATATCAACGATACTGCTATCGGCGGCAGATTCTGACATTCCGAACATAACATAGACATCGGTAAGGTGATAAGGCGCACTCTGAGCAGAAAATTCCGGACTTTCAGCATACATTGGAATGCCGCGGGTCAAAACAATGTAATTTATTTTGTCGATAAGATTATTATCCGTCATATGTGTTTTTATCGCGCTGAGCAAAGTCTGTTTTTCGGTTGCTGTCGCCCGTCCCGTTTCACTGCCAGCGCCCTGCTTGTCTGTCATGGAGACATGGACAACGTTAATGTCCGGAATGTGCCTGGCTGCTTTAAAGTATTCGCCGATTTCCAGCGAAGCCGGGGATTTGTCATTTACCACGAGCAACACATCGTCATACGAAGGCATCGCGTTAACGGAGTACATTGACAACATAATAATTACGAAACAACCCACTAACTCAAAAACTCTTTTTTTCACTTTAACTCCTTTTTATTCAGGGCTATAATTATTCATTTCTCTTCTGTTTAAGATAAAATAACTATTTAAAGTAATTTGTTTTTTATAAAAAACTAATCGTAAATAACATGTTTTTAAAAAAATCATATAATTTATATATTACTGGGTGTCAATTGAATTTTCTTCTTGCAATCAAAGTAAAAGACGAATATTATTTAAAATACACGACATAAAGGAGGGAACCATGGACGATATATTATCCTGGATTAGCAAAGGATTTACGACCGATGCGACACTGATTATTTTCTGTCTTACTTATACTGGAATTGCGATAGGTAAAATTCGCGGCTTGAAACTTGACCGGACCGGAATAACTCTGCTCGGGGCGATTGCCATGCTGGCGTTCGGGTGTATTTCATTACCTGATGCCGTATTGTCCGTGAATGCTCCATCAATCCTGATGCTGTTCAGTTTAATGGTAATTGCGGCACAGTTGCATTATGCTGGATTTTATCATAAAGTTGCCGACCGGATATCACAATATTTGGATAAACCGGCTTTTTTTCTGGCAATTTTAATGTTAACCAGCGGAATACTGTCCGCTTTCCTGAATAACGATGTAATTTGTTTCGCATTCACCCCGGTCGTAACGATATCTTTGCTCAGAAAAAGGCTCAATCCAGTTCCGTTCCTGATTGCGCTGGCGTTGTCAAGCAACATCGGATGCGCACTGACGTTAATCGGAAACGCGCAGGATGTGCTGGTCGGACAGATTGCCCATTTGAAATTTGGCGGCTATATATTATGGGTAGCACTCCCGGTCAGCATGTCCATGGCGGCAGCGTACGGACTGGTTTACCTGCTGGGCAGAAAAGATTTTTATCTTCCCGCCAACAGCAACCTGCCCTCGCCGCCTCAAGACGAAACCCCGTTCGATTCCTGGCGGACAATCAAAGGCATTGGCATCACCTGCATCATTGTGATTCTTTTTTTCACCCCGCTGCCCCGGTATATGGTGGCGCTCACTGCGGCCGGGCTGCTTTTATGCAGTCATCGGCTTGAGAGCAAAAAAGTTCTGATGCTGGTTGACTGGCAGTTGCTGGTGCTTTTCATCAGCTTGTTCGTGGTCGTCGGGGCATTTCACAGCGGTGGCCTGGCAACGCGCGGGGTGGAAATACTTAGAGACGCAGGCATTGATTTGCGGAACACCTACACTTTAGCCATTACCACCGGCGTGCTGAGCAATCTGATTAACAATTCCGCTGCAGTAATGTTGCTGATAAATGTCGTTGATTTGCATAATCCGATTAACGGTTACGTGCTTGCGCTGTCGAATACTTTTGCCGGGAATTTGTTTATTATCGGCAGCGTCGCCAACATCATTGTCGTTCAGGGGGCGGCGGCATACGGAGTTAAAATTTCTTTCAAGGAGTTTGCGCGCTACGGAGTTCCTGTGGCGGTTGCGTCTTTCGGTTTTCTCTTGATGTGGATATTTATCATGGCGTCAATTTAAAACTCAGCGCCTGCCGGACGTGAGTTTTTTCTCATTTGCGGAAATGAATGTCTCAAAATCCAGAATCGGATAAATCAAACCGACACTGCCTTTAAAAGTATATATCGTGTGATCATCCAGCTCGACAATAACTTTCTCCCACAACAACAAACCATGTTTGCTGACATTTTTTATCCGGGCAGTATCCACTTTTAAATGATTGAAAAAACGGTCACCTTCGATAATCTGAAAAACAAAATAGCGTTTACCGTTCTCAGAAAGCAGGTTGAACACACCGGACATGGATTTATTGTTTTCGTAAAGAATACATTTAGCCGCATTTTCCGGCAACAGTCCGCCCTCGAATTCTTCATCTGCAGCGGCAATTTTCATTACCGACAAATCGTACATTTGAGTAAACGTGGAAACCGGCATTCCGCTTGCATCAAGCATCTTTATTGAGGTCGGAAAAAGTCCGCGTTCTTTAATCAAAGTTTCGGCTTCGTCATCGCTTCCAGCCTCGACTCTGCCTTTTTTCTCGCAACCGTTAATATCCATTCCAGTGAAAATGTATTCCATGACCAATCCCTTATTTACAAGTGATGTCGAATAACTTACAGTGCAAACCTGTAAATTCCAAACTCAAACCGGCGCTGGTAAATGTATTTCCATTAAACTTGCTGTTTTTTGTGTATTTAACAAAAAAAACTCCGGTTTTTAAGGCCGGAGTTGAATAATAACAGAGAAAAACTACACCCAAAACTATTGCTGTTCGTCCTGAGAGCTATTGCCAAAATCGCAAAGACGGCAATGGCGGCAGTCAACGCCTTCCGGCGGAATATATATTTCGCCTTTCTTGACTGCACGCCGGATATTCATCCAGTTCATCAGCGCCAGAAAACTACCAAGAATAATAAATGCTCCCGGAGCTCCGGACGGTAACATAAAGTCCACTGTCCACGGAGTAATAACCTTTACTTCGAAAAATGAGCCACTGCTGAGAAATTCACGCGTTCCGCCAAGTGTCATCAACGCTAATGAAAAACCGCACCCCATACCGAGCCCATCCAAAGCGGAACGGAACGGGTTGTTTTTTGACGCGAAAGCCTCTGCTCTGCCAAGCACAATACAGTTAACCACAATCAACGGAATGAAGATACCGAGCGAATTATACACGGACGGAGGAGCGTAGGCTTGCATCAACATATCAACCACGGTAACAAACGTTGCAATAACGACAATATAAACCGGAATACGGATTTTCTTGGGCACGATATTCCGAATTGTGGAGATTGCAACATTACTGCACAGCAGAACGGCAGTGGTCGCCAGTCCCATGCTCAAACCATTTTTAGCGTTGGAGGTTACCGCCAGAGTCGGGCACATGCCGAGCAACAATACCAGCACCGGATTTTCTTTCCACAAACCTTTGGTAAAATCTTTGATCATTTTCCATCTCCTCTATTTTGCGGCGCATTGCCGGACAATTTATTGACTATTTCCTGCCGGTTGTCCATAAATGTATGGTCAATATCATAAACAACACCGGTAACGGCCCGGCTGCTGATTGTGGCGCCGGTAATATATTTGACCGTACCGCCGTCTTTTTCAACTTTCCATGGAGTTTTGCCGGCGGTTTGACCTGCAAACTGATCTAAAATTGGATTGGGCGCCAGACTTGAAGCATTCTGGTCTTTGTCAAACATGTTGAATATCGTAACCACTTTTTTGCGTTCACAAACCACAGTTCCCAAGCCGGGAGTTTCACTTTGCTTGGTAATGATAACCGCAGAGATATTTTCTTTTTCAACTTTACCGTCAGCGGATTTTTTGTCCATTACTGCAACGGTACGGATTTTTCCGTTCAATTCTATCCCCACCATTGCTTCAACATTGCCGCTGTAGCCTTTTTTAGTTATTGCCTGACCGGCAATGCCGACCAGTTTACCATCTTTCAGTGCGCCATAGAAAACCACATTTCCGAACGCAATTTTATTATCTCCCGGATTATTGTCAAAATCCGGCAGCACTTCTTTCAAGGCATTATTGGTTTTCTGCATTTCCATTTTTTTAATGGGCGCTTTGGTAATGTCGGCAAAATAAGCCAAAATCAATGCGGAAATGGCGCCGATTACCCCTAGAAATAATCCGAGCACCAAAGTGTTTTCTGTATCTCTCAGTTTCATGCTTTAGCTCCTTTCTCAAGCTTGCTCATATATCCGAAAGGTTTTTTACTTGCAAACCGGTCAATCAACGGCACTAGCGCATTCATCAGCAAAATGGAAAAACTTACTCCTTCGGGATAATTTCCCCAAATGCGGATTACGCTGGTTATAATTCCGCAACCGATGGCAAAAATAATTGCCCCTTTGCCGGTCATCGGCGAAGTAACCATATCCGTTGCCATAAAAAACGCCCCAATCAGCAAACCGCCGGTCAACAGATGGAATAACGGTGGCGGTGTCACGCCCGGTAAAAAGTAATTGATAATTCCAGCAAAAAGCGCGACTGTGCCGACATAAAAAAACGGAACCTGCCACTTTATCAGCTTCATAAAAATCAGGATAACGCCGCCAATCAGCAGGCCTAACGCGGAAGTTTCGCCGATACAACCGCCAACATTACCCAGGAAATACTGCCAGTACGCCGCCGGATTCGCAACCGCCGCAAAATTATTGACCGCTTCGGCTCCTCCATGAAGAACTTTTTCTGTCGTGGAAACTACGCCCAGCGGAGTGGCGCAGGTAATTCCGTCCAATGCGTCTCCAGACACAACTTTCACCCAGTCGGCGGTGGAAAAGAAAACTTTGCTGTAGTCCATAGTATTAAGATTCATATCCCGTGCCGGAACCCAGGAAGTCATATATTTAGGCAACGCAATCAGTAAACCCACGCGGGCTACCAACGCCGGATTAAATGGATTGTGACCAAGTCCACCGAATACCTGCTTACCTAACCAAATGGCGAGAAACGCGCCAATCAGGCAGAGCCACCACGGAACGCAGGAGGACAGATTGAGCGCCAGTAAAAGTCCAGTAAGAACCGCGCTGCAATCTTTAATTACACTAAGTGATTTCCCGGCTAGTTTGCACCACAACAATTCGGCGCCGACGGAAAAAATAATACACAACGCAATGACTCGGATGGCATTGGTTCCGAAATAATACATTCCGGCAAATGTTGCCGGCATCAACGCCAACATCACTTTAATCATAATCGACTGCACGTTTTCAGTGTCATGAATATGTGGCGACGAACTCAGTACCAGCTCGTTGCCTTTCGGCATTAACAATTCAGATTTAACTTCTTCGCTCATTTTTTTCCTACTATATTACGTTTACTTTGATTGTTTCTTCATGCGGTTTCTGATTTCAGCCTTCGCGCGCCGGAAGTGTTGAACCAGCGGACGATGAGCCGGACAGACGTAAGCACAGGAACCGCATTCAATGCAGTCCATGACGTTGTTCTTAGCCGCGAGGTCGAATTTTTCGCTTTCAATCATCGCGCTCAACGAGCCCGGCAGCAAATTCATCGCGCAAGCGCCAAGGCATTTGCCACAGCGAATGCAGGCGGTGGATTCATACTGGACTACATCCTGCTTATCGAGAAGTAAAATTCCGGAAGTATTTTTCATTACCGGAACATCAAGCGAACGTTGCGCAAATCCCATCATCGGACCGCCCAGAATCACCTTGCCGGGTTCGCATTTTACGCCTCCGGAAAGTTCAATGGCCTTCATAATAGGCGTGCCGATACGCAGCTTCCAATTACTGGGATTAACTACCGGTTCGCCGGTTACAGTCGTAACTCGTTCAATTAATGGCTTGCCTTCTTTAACCGCTTCCGTCACAGCAACTGCTGTACCGACATTTTGCACCACACACCCGGCATCCATCGGCAGAGCGCCAGCCGGAACTTTACGACCAGTTACCGCCAGGATAAGTTGTTTTTCCGCGCCCTGCGGATATTGAACTACCAGACCAACAATGCCAACATGATATTTTTCCGCTTTTTTCAGCAGATTTTCTATCGCATCCGTCTTATTCGTTTCAATTCCAACATAAACGTTTTTCACTCCGAGCGCTTTGCCAAGAATCGCCGCACCTTCCAAAACTTTGTCCGGTTCTTCCAGCATCAACCGGTGGTCGGCTGTAAGATAAGGCTCACATTCCGCGCCATCGAGAATTAAATAATCTATTTTCTTTTCCGGCGGAGGAGAAAGTTTGACGTGAGTCGGGAACGCCGCCCCGCCCATACCGACGATTCCAGCTTCGCAAATACGTTTTTTTATCGCGGCGCTGTCGGCATTATGCCAGTCCAGCGGCGGCATTAATTCCGTCCATTCGTCTTTTCCGTCAGCGGCAATGATAATCGCCGGCGTATTCACTCCCATCGGACCGGGAATATCGCAAATATTTTCCACCGTTCCGCTCGTTGGAGAATGCAACGGAACAGAAACAA
>JBAYVM010000011.1:0-19809 GCA_041674645.1 Victivallaceae bacterium
ACCTTCTGTTCCGTCTGTATCAAAAGTTCTTCTGCGACCAGAGTTGCAGAGACGGTTTCGTCATCGCCGCCGCTCAACTGGTCTTTGGCGGTATGCGTTCCGGAGGTTAATGAAGAAAAACTCATCAACCCCCAGTCGGAGGCAATCGTCTGTGAAAGCTCCGCCGCCGTAAGCTCAGGTTTGAATTGGGCAGGAATGAAATTTTCAGGGCCGCAATCCGGAATTTCAACTTTTATGCAAGGAGATTCTTTCCACTCATAAAATTTCCGTCCGAGCAGTGAATTAACTCCAAAAAACGTTTTTCCGCCATCGTAAAGTAAATTGTTCAATTCTGTCGGTGTCCATTCGCGGGCAAGGTACGCCAGCGAGGAATCGGTGGTTTCTTTAATCTCGCCCCAGGTCAGACAGCAGTAATATTTTGCGCGGGTGACTGCGACGTACAATAGCCGTAACTGCTCAGCCAGTTTTTCTTTGCGATACTGCAACCTGTTTTTTTCCGTTTTCTCTTTTTTATGCCCGGCGTCAAACAGCAGAGAATATTTGTTCTCAGAATTTTTTGCGTGAAAAAAGAAATCTGATTCATTCCGTTTTTTGTTGCGGTGATATTCACTCCAATAAAATCCTCTGGCCCACATAAACGGGCAGAAAACAATCGGGAATTGTAAGCCTTTGCTTTTGTGAACCGTCATCACTTTGACCGCGTCTTCATCGCTTTCCAACCGGCGTTCATGTTCTTCGCAATCTTCCGGATGAACAATTTTTTCATGTAGCCAGGCGATAATGGCGGTAGTGCTGAGTTTGCGTTTTACGGCAATCTGGTGAATCAGTTCAGACAGATGCAGCAAATCCGTCAACCGTCTTTCGCCTTGCGGCAGCGACAACAGATTGCAACGAATATCTTTGGTCAATTTGTCCGTCCGGTTTTTTTCCGGCAACAGCAACCGGGAAAACATCTGAATAAATCCGCGTTCTTTCCAAATGATGAATAGCGAGTGAAAAATATTCTGCCAGTATTCCAGCAGTTCAATTCCGTCATCTTGTTCAAGTTTTGTCAATTCTTCAGAATTGAGCCCGATTAATGGTGTCGCCAGCGCGGTTTTCAGTAGCGTTTCGCGACCCGGTTCGGCAATGGCGCGCAACAGGTGAAACAGCGATATTGCCTCTTCTGACTCAAAAACATTGCCGGTGTGCTGCAAAACTGCTGGAATTCCGCATCCGGCCAGTTGTTCGCTTATGTCCAGCGCTTCTTTGTTGGAACTGGTTAAAACCGCAATGTCACCGGCGCGGACCGGACTGATTACGCCTTTTACTGACTCAAATCTGGCGCACGGACGCCCGTCGATGTCGTTTTTTCTGGCTTTATTCAGAATGGCAACGATTTCCGCGCAAACGGCTTGTACTGCCAGTTTTTTAGCGGCATTTTTGCTGAGCGCGCTTTCCGACAACATCCACAATTTCATGGGCTTTTCCGGTATCGAATCGCCATCGATAATCAGTTTATCCTGTTCGCGTCCAGCTTCCGCCGGGAAAAATCTAATGGTTTCTTCAATAAACGGATTGCTGACATCAAACAGCGTATTGAAGGCGTGAAGCAGCTTTTCCGATGAACGGTAGTTTTTGTTCAGGGTGGCGGTTTCCGGCATGGCGTTCGACACGGCCAGATAGGAATAAATGTCCGCGCCGCGGAACGCGTAAATCGACTGTTTGGGGTCGCCAACCATGAGCAGCAGCGAGTCAGGATGGTTGAAAATATCCTGAAAAATTTCGAATTGCAGTGGATCGGTGTCTTGAAATTCATCAATCATCGCCACTGGAAAACGCCGTCGAATTTTTTCCGCGAAACCGGGCGAGTCTTTTAACGCCTTGTGCATATTGCTGAGCAGGTCGTCAAAAGACTGCACGCCCAAGCGCAATTTTTTCTCCGCTAGTTTGTTGCGGTCTTGAGCGTAGTGAATGAAATCAATCTTTACCGCAGAAATAAACCGGGCGGCGGCGGCATCCAAACCATCAGCGTGTTCCGTCAGTAAATTGAGGGTATCAGGCAATTCGCCGACGGTGCTTTGACCGTTAATTTCCCAGACCGTTTTTTTCTTTAGATTACCATTGAGCGTTTCTTTCGAGAACGAGTTCAATTGACTGAACAGTGCGCCGGAAATATTTTGTTTTAGTTCTTTGTCAATTTGCGGAAGTCCTGCATTTAATTTCTTCTTATAAGCAGAGAGAAAGTTTTCGGCATTGTCTTTTAGAACTTCCGTCAAGTTTTCTTTCTGCCATAATCCGGCAAATCCCAGGTAACTATTTTCTAAAGTTTTTATTGCATCGTCAAGGTTATCAAGCTCGCCGTCAACTTTCAGCGTTACTGATTTTTGGGTTTGCCGCAATAATTCCGCCAGTTTTCCCGGCGAAAGCCCGGCGGCGGCCGCGACCGCCACCGGCAATGCGCAATTTTTTCCGTAGAAATTGCTTCTCCAGTAATCATCGGCGGTTTCTTGAATAAACGGACCGTCATCATCAATCAGTTCCAGATTGAACTGGAGATTGCTCTCAAAGGCAAAATCATTCAACATGCGCGAACAAAAGCCGTGAATCGTTGAAATTGCCGACTCGTCGAAGCTCAACAATGCCAGCCGGAGCCGGAAAGCCGCTTTTTTTAACGCGTCATCGGATTGGCCGCGAGCGGTTAAATATTTACGCAGAATCTGTTCGGCGGCGCCTGATTCTGCCAGCGGCAGATTTTCCGCTCCTTCAACAATTAATGATTTCAAAATATTGTATGACTTGGCGATATTTTCTCTCACTCGTTGTATCAGTTCTGCGGTGGCGGCTTCGGTGAAAGTAACAATCAGGATATCTTGCAGCGATAATTCTTTCCTGCCTCCGCCCGGCAGTTCAATTCCTTCCAGCAGCAGGCGGAGAATTAAATTTTCGATGGCGGTGGTTTTTCCGGTTCCCGCGCTGGCTTCGATTAAGCTGTTTTTTCCCGCAATCAGCGGATGAGTCAGCAGATTAAATTCACGCATTTTTGCCAGCTCCTTGTTTTTCGCCAAGCTTATCAATGTTGGTGGTTTTCTGGTTGAGGCTCAGCAATTCTCCAAGCTGGTTTGCGATTCTTTGGAATTTTTCGTCGGTTTTAAGTTCCGCTCCGAAACAAAAATTGAAATATGGGTCACTGTTTTCGCCCAGCTCGTTATAAGATTTTTCCCACGCGGTTTTTGCTTTATCGGAGGCCGCTGCAATCGCGCCGTTTTCAATATAATCACAGAAAAATGCTTTCGAGGTGGCCGGGAAGAACGGCAGTGGATTCTTCAAACCTTCCAAATAAATATCGGTGAGTTGTCGCAGGCTTTCCGTTGCCTGTTCCGGGCCGCGCGGTGAATATTCGGCGTAGGAATCCTTGCCTAAAGAAAACGTTTGAATGCCGTTTGCTGCCTGGGGGCGAATTTTTTCCAGACCGGCGGCAAGATGATAAATCATGCCTTTAATCAAATCTTTCTCTTTGAATTTGGCAAATTTGAACAGCAACTGTCGGGCGTCGCCGCCGGAACTGAACAAATCATCAAACCGGACGCTAAGCGAAACTCCATTGTCAAATGTTTCTTCCGCCACTGCCGGTTCAAGTTTTTTGCCGCCAAAAGAGGCGACTACATCGGAAAACGGGAAAAAGTCGCCGAGCAACTCGTTGAATAAATTATTTCCCCATTCACCCACCGGCAACGCTCCGGCGGCGTGAAACCTTTTCAGGAGAACACTCTGCAATTCTTTCTTGTCCAATTGATTCCAATCCGCCAGGTTTTCCCGCAGAATGGTTTCAGCCAGCTGATATTTTGCCAGACCGTCCAGTTCAAACATTTCACGCGTCGGCAGTTCCGGAATATCCTGTATAGCAGGGAAAATATTCAGCCGCTTTTCCAGAAAATATTTCGACGGATTGATGAAAAACCGGCAGAGATCGTCCAGAGAAATGGTCAAAAGTTCTTCCGGAATTTCGAATAATTCGTCGCTGATAAACGTCGGAACCCGACGCGGTTCGAATAGCGTTGCCGCCGCCCGGCAGTTTTCGGCGGAATAAGAAATCAGATTGTCAGGAATGACAACGCCAGTTTCCGCTTTAATTTTTGCTTTTTCCGCCGCTGGAATGAAATATTTCCAACTGAATGCCTGTAGTGGATGCCGCGTTGTCAGACGCTGTGAAATTTTGTCGCTGTTTGGATAAACATAATTGCCTCCAATATAATCCAGAAGTTCGCTGAGCATGATGCTGGGTGGAAGCGATTCATTGTCTTTTACACCCTGACCGACATAACTGAGATAAAAACAGTCGCGGGCGGAAAGTAGCGTTTCCAAAAACAGAAAACGGTCGTCATTCCGGGCGGAACGGTCGCCAAAACGCGGACGGAGTGACATCAAGTCGAAAGAAATATGGTTTTGCGGACGCGGAAAACTTTTTTCATCCATGCCCAGCATGCAGACAATTCGTGCGGGAATGCTGCGCATCGGCCGGGCTTCGCAGAAAGTTATTCCGCCGCGCAGAAAACCGCCGCCAGCCGGTGTGACTTCAAAATGTTTGCGCAGAACACTGAGCATGATTTCCGGCGTGATTTCTCCGGAAAAATCGCTTTGCTTAATATTGTTCAGTACGCCGGTAATCGCTTCGCGGAGCAGACCGGAGCCGGAGGAAAATTCCGTCGCCTCGGAAAAGAAATCATGAATAATCCGGTGCAATACCACTTCCCACCAGGCCGAAGCCAGGCGTTCCGGCAGTTCACCAGAAAGATCAATTTCAGCTTTGCCGTACAACATTTTTCGCAGCAGGAACAATTTTTCGATGAAAACATTGAGGCTGCCGAGTATTTCAGTCTGATTGCCTTCGCAACAAAACAATGGCAGAACTGCGTGTTCACTGTCTGATTCGAACAGCCTGCCGGAATCATCGGTTTCTCCGCCGAACGCAAATCCGGCGAGCATCCGGTCAATTCCGGCGCGCCATGACTGATCATCGAACGCAATGCCAGTGGTTTCCTGTCGGAATTCGCCGTCAATTCCCCACGAAATATTGGCTGAATTAATCCATTGGCGCATAATCGCCAGATTGTCTTCATCCAAATTAAACGCCGCCGCCACGGCTGGAGTTTCAAGAATTTCCAGCACTTCCGGCGCAGTAAAACGTCCGTTGCATAACTCCAGAATGGCAATGAAAGTTTCCGCTTCCTGGCTGGAACTCAAACTGCTCCGGTCGGCGACTGTGACAAAACACCAGCGCGGATCATCCGCGGAACGCGATTTGAATACTGCCTCAATAAACGGCGCGTAAATATCTATCGCCGGGCAGAGCACCAGAATGTCTTTCGGTAGCAGTGTGTGGTCGCGGTCAAACATCGCGGTTAAATTTTCGAACAGCGTTTCAACTTCCCGCATCGGGCTGTGGCAGGAATGTATTTGAATGCTCCGGTCGGTGGGCAGGACAGTTTCCCGTGCGCCGTCCTGCGACGGTTCAGTATTTTCCTGTACGTCCCGCTGTAATTTTTGCAATAGCGTGCCGGCATTGTCAACTGGTTCGAATATAGCGTCAGGAGTTTCGTCGGTCGTATTCAACAGCCCGAAAAATTCCCGTCCTTGCGTGCCCAGCGAACTCAACAGCGAATTGCCGCTGCCGGAACACAATTCTTCCAGTTGGTCGTCCGGTTTTATGCCTGCAAATGACTCTTTATAGTCAGCTTTTTCCACCAGACTGCGGGCGTCGCCTAAAAACAGTTGAAGACGTTTTTTCTCGCTCAAATCATACTGCCATTCTCCGGCGCAGGGATTGAGATAATAAAAATAGACTTCGATATATTTTGAAACCGCCAGCAGAATATCCAGGAAGGCAGGCGGAATTGAGGAAAAACCGAAAAAGAACACTCTTTTAAGTTGCTTCAATGGTTCGAAATCAGGAGTTTGAGTATTCTGCCCCGGATAAATTTCCGGATAAACACATTGCAGCAATTCCCGGTACAAGCTGGCAAATGTATTTCCGCCCGCCCGTTGCCGCAATTCCTGCCACAACTTCCATTGCCAGCCGCTCTGGTCAATCGCGCCGAGCGGATTTTGTCCGCGATCCCATTGCGCGGCGACATCCGGACGGAAAATCTGGTATTGTTCAAACAGTCCGGCGATTTTCTCCGCCAGCTGATATGCTTTCAAGCTCGTATCATCATGTTCAATATAATGTTTTAAAGTGGAAAAAACGTCGTATTTCTCCGTCAACTCCGGCAGTTTGTCAAATATTTTCCAGGCGTAAACCGCCGGAGAAAAATCGTCTTCAATACCGCCGCGTTGCTTTAGTAACGGTTGAAAAACATACTTGGAAACGAATGTTCGCGGGAACGGAAAATCAATATTCCCGGCGATGCCGTTCTGTTCCGCCAGTTTTAACTGCAACCAGCGTTCCATGCCGCGGCTCTGCACTACCACGGTTTCCGGCGCCAGTGTGGCTTTGCCGCAGGATTTTTTCAGTCGCCCGGCCAAATCCTCCGCCAGCATTTCCATCCGGTTTCCGGAAACCAGATGGAATTTATTTCCTTTGTCAAATTCCCCGACCGCTCCCATATATCATCCTTATTTATACATATCAAACTGTCTAAAATAATTAATTCATATTATCCGCAGATGCCGCAGATTCACGCAGATTAAGAACAAATCTTTTGTATTGCAGTTGCCTGCTGCCAAAATTAAGTAGCAAAGCTTTGTTAAAATTTGAGGCTTTTAAATAGTTGATTACTTGTGCTTCTTCATTGCCGGAAAGAGTCTGAAGCGCCTTTAATTCCACGATAATGTTATTATGACAGATAAAATCCGCCTTATAAAACGCGTTTAATTCTTGTCCGCCATAGAATATTTTCAACGTACATTCACGAACATAAGGAATAGCTTTTTTTTTGAATTCTAATTCCAAAGCTTCTTGATAAACTGCCTCTAAAAAGCCGTTTCCAAGTTCGCTGTGAACTGCCATTGCCGCTCCGATAATAGAGTAAGTTTTCTGGTCTTTATTATCTGTGTCCATCTGCGTAATCTGCGGATTCATTCAGCTTTTTTCTCCACAATAAAATTTATTATGAAGTAATCTAACATGATTACGCGAATAGTAAAATTTATGAGCTGGTTTTATCGGAAGTTTCAGAACGTTTTTTGCGAGTTGTGGAAGCGTGGCAACAGGTTATTGATGATTCCATTCTTTGAGCTTGCCAAGGGTGAAATCAATAATCTGCTTGTGTTCGCCTTTGCCGTTGCCGACTATTTTCATTGGTTTGCCGAATTCAAAATAAACATCGCGATCACGCCGGATTGGGCCTAAATCACGCATGATGGTGCCGTTGCCGAGAAAATCGGTTTTCAACGCGAACGGAATAATTTCGACATCGGCGGAACGCGCCAGTTTAATGCCGATGGAATTAAAATTTTCGGGGGAAAATTGTTCACTGCGAGTGGCCTGCGGGAATAGAATGATTGACCGGCCTTCCGCGAGGGTGGCTTTGCCCAGGGTAAGCACCGCTTTCAAGTCTTCGCGAGGATTGGCGCGGCCTACGGGAATGGCTTTCAGAGAACGCATAATATCGCCGAAGTACGGCAGGTTCAGCAGAGATTGTTTAATGACAAAAGTAAAATCCAGATGCGGTCTGACGATTGCGTGAAACAACGCGGTTTCAAGTGAACTCATGTGGTTGCCCATTAAAATCACCGGACGACCGGCGACTTCCCGGAGGTTGTCCAAGCCGCGCAAATGAATTCTGCCGCCGCAACTTTCGACCAGGCGGATGTTTTTATTGGAAAAGAAAACCTGTTGTTCCTGATCGAGCTCTCCGCGACGGGCGCATTTTCCGGTTTGGCAGAAGATATAGAAGTTTTTTAGATAAAAATGGAACCTGCATCCCAGTAGCAGTTTGTCAAGCCAGGACCGGTGCGCATCAGCTGGCGTGTCATAACTGTCGCCTTCAAATAAATTGTTCTTGCAGCTCATTATCTTGTTCCCGATTCCCTCTCTTGCTAAAAGCTGAAATTTTAATTTATTATTTTTGTCTTTAAGTATAGCAATGAAAAGGTGTAAATATATACAGAAAACGCTGAGATGCAACATCAACGCGGGGAATAATCAAATTTTTAAGTAGACATTATGGCTATGCGCGGGATTTGACTAATAACTTTTTCTGTTATAACAGTAAGCCTTTTTCTATGAGGGTAATGTAGCTTTTAATAGCAGCAAAAAAAATACAGGGGCAAAATAGTGACTTGAGCTTTATTCAAATAATATTTTTATGGCGGAGTTGTCATTTACGCGTAATCGTATAAATTAGAAGCGGGAAAACTGAACATAATTTTATGAGCTTGATGGAGGAGCGAATGCTGGCTAAGACATTTTCTGCGGCGGTGATAGGTATTGACGCGTTTCCGGTGGAAGTGGAAATTCACGCGACGGGTTGCGGGGAACAGACGATTGTTTCAATTGTCGGCCTGCCGGACACGGCGGTGAAAGAAAGCCGCGACCGGGTGCGTTCAGCTTTGCACAGTTCCGGTTATGCTCATCCACATGGTTCAACATTGATTAATCTCGCTCCTGCCGACCTGAAAAAAGAAGGCGCGGCTTTTGATTTGCCGATTGCGCTGGGAATGTTGGCGGCTTCCGGAAAAGTTGACCGGCAACGCCTGGCGAGAACGGCAATTATTGGAGAGCTGGCGTTAGATGGTACGGTTCGTCCGGTCAAAGGCGCTTTGCCGATTGCGATAAAAATGCGGTCCATGGAAGGCATTGACGCGTTAGTGGTTCCATTCAATAATGCTGAAGAGGCGGCGCTGGCCGCGATGGGATTTCCGGTTTATCCGGTGAGCAATCTCCGGGAAGCGGTGGCGTATTTTAATGAAGGCGGCATGTTGCCTTATACTGCGGATTTACAGAGCTATGTTCTTCATCATGAAGTACGAATGCCGGACTTGGCGGAAGTTAAAGGTCAGAACGCCGCACGCCGGGCAATGGAAATTGCCGCTGCCGGAGGGCATAACAGTTTAATGGTTGGTCCGCCGGGAACCGGAAAAAGCATGATTGCTGGTCGTTTGCCGGGAATTTTGCCGCCGATGTCGCTGGAGGAAACGCTGGAAACCAGCCGGATTCACAGTGTGCTGGGAATGCTTTCTTCCGGCAAGCCGTTGCTCAACCGCCGGCCGTTCCGGGCGCCGCATCACACGATTAGCGATGTCGGATTGATTGGCGGCGGGAAAAATCCATCTCCCGGAGAAATCAGTCTGGCGCACAATGGAGTGTTGTTTCTGGATGAACTGCCGGAGTTTAAACGGAATGTGCTGGAAGTATTGCGGCAACCGTTGGAGAATGGTAAAGTCAATGTGTCGCGGGCGGCGGGAAGTTTTACTTTTCCGGCAAATTTCATGTTGGTTGCCGCGATGAATCCATGTCCTTGCGGCATGCAGAATCCGGAATTGGGCTGCCGGTGTAAGCCGGATGAAAAACGCCGTTACCGCCGGAAGATTTCCGGGCCGTTACTTGATCGGATTGATTTGCATATTGAAGTTCCGCATTTAACGGAAGATGAATTGTTGGCCGCGCCTTCCGGCGAGTCCAGCGCGGTTGTTCTTGAACGAGTGGTTGCCGCCAGACAGATTCAGATTGAACGGTTTCGCGGACTAGGGTTTTACTGCAATGCACACATGTCCGGACAGGACTTGCAGAACTTTTGCGGCTTGACTTCTTCCAGTCAACTTTTACTCCGGCACGCGGTAAGCAGTTTCAAACTAAGTCCCCGGGCTTACGACCGGATTCTCAAAGTAGCCAGAACTATTGCTGACCTGGCGGCGGCGCCGGACGTTCGCGATGAACACCTGTTTGAAGCCATAAACTACCGTTCTTTTGACCGTTCTGAGTGGTAAAAAAAGACAGACCGGACGGAAACCGCCCGGTCTGCGAGATGGGGAATATATAAAAAAACTGCCGCCGGAAAACCGGTTGATTCTCTGTCAGCAATTTTATTGCGTTGCCTTAAACCGCCATTGTTGAAACGGTGTCGTGCTGATAATCTTCTTTTGCTCCGCGTTTGAGGAGTTCAGAATGAACTTTCAAGCGGATGGTTCTGATGTCGAGCATACCAACCGCTTTTTCCTGATCAACAGCGTCAACTACCGGCATCTGATCAATTTTAAGTTTATACATTTTATCATAAACTTCTTTGAGTTGTTCATTCGGCTTAGCACAGTCAACTAACGGTTTCATAATGTCTGCCACCAGCATCCATTCCCAGGTGTGACGGTCGCCAAGCACATCTTTCAGCGCTTCAAATGTCAAAATGCCTTTGATCTTTCCCTGTTGATTAACAACCGGGTAGATGAGCAAATCGTTGGTGGTGAAATAATCCATTGCCTGAGTCAGCGAATCGCCTTCTTTGACCAAAATCGTTTCTGAATCGATTACATCCGACACTTTCATGGAAGCCATTACGTCTTCTTCAGTAATATCCCGTCCGGCTTCTCCTGAAAGTTTTACCGCTAGCTTCACCATTGGCGGTCCGATAAACTGAACAATCAGCGTCGTTGCGGTAACTACAAAGATAATCATATCGCCCAATGACATGCCTTCGACTATTTTAATTCCGCCAAGATGTTCAGCCGCCATAATCGACAATCCGATGGCAACTCCGCCTTGAGCAAATAAACCCATGCCAAGATATTTTCTTACCGCCGGTGCGCTGCCGGTCATTTTCGCGCCGAAATATGCGCCAACCATTTTCCCGACGCTGCGTCCAACCACATAAAGCGCGACAATCAGCCACAGCCATAACGGCATGTTGCCCAACGCCAACCGCGCTCCGACCAGCACGAAAAACAGCACATAAATCGGGATGGAAAAACTTCGCATCAGTTTAAACAATTCTTCGCTGCGTCGCGGACAGAGATTGGTCAGAACAAACCCCATCATCATAGTTGACAGAATGATATCCATATCGTAATAAGCCGCGAGGCTGATAACCAGCAGAATCATGCCAACGGCAATCGCCAGCCCGCGTTCCGGCTGCGGCAGCCAACGCAGGAAAGCCATCAGCAAAAACGCAAATATGGCGCCCAGAATCAGTGCGCCAAAAAGTTCAATTCCGACTTTCAGCATGGCGGCGGATATTGATCCAGTATTGGAAGTCAACAATTGCGCGGAACTGGTTCCCAGCCCGTACAATGTCATGGCCAGCGCGTCATCCAGCGCCACAATCGCGATAATTCCGGTCGTCATCACACCTTTTGAACGGTATTCCCAAATCACGTCAATGGTTGACGCCGGGTCGGTGGCGGAGGCGATTGCGCCGAAAACAATACTTGCCGCCAGCGCTGTGGTAAAATTGCCCGCGACAGTATAGACTACGGCAAAAGATAAGAAGCCGACCAGCAGAAATGCCAGAATGCCTTCGCCGAACAGAATGGCCATAAATTGTTTGCCATATTTTCTGAAGATGTCCAGTTTCAACTCGCCGCCGACCAGAAAGCCGATAACTCCGAGCGCAAACAAATTGAACATTTTTAAATTTACAATATCCACCTGGCGGACAATTTTAAAACCGGCTTCTCCAATCAGCAATCCGATGGCAATATAACCGACGACCTGGGGAAATTTTATTTTTTGAAAAAAACACGCTCCCAGCATACCGCCGAAAACACCGATACCGAGAATGAATAGAATGCCTGGATTAAAATGTTCCATTTGTGCTACCTCGGTCCTGTAAGAAGAAGATAAAAGGATTTACTGTCGGTGCAATCCATCAGTAATTTACGCTGTTCTTCATCTTTCAAACGCGTGCTGATTTGCGACAGCAGTTTGATATGTTGCGCATGCTGATCTTCGCGGGCGACAATCATGAAAATAAGTTTTACGGGAATGGAATCCAAACTTTCATAATCTTTAACCCCGTCACGCACCAGCGCTGCACCCATGATTACGTCCTTCACTGAACGCAACCGGACGTGTGGAATGGCAATGCCCAGACCGATGCCGGTGCTCATCAACTGTTCGCGGTGGTAAATGCCTTTGCTGAGTTCATCTTTTGATTTTACCTCGGAAGCTTCCGACATCATGGTAATCATTTCATCAAGAATTTCCTGCTTGGTAGCGCTTTCAACCAGCAGCACCCGGTCTGACTTCAACACGTTATCCAAAAATAACGGAACTAAATCACTTTTCTTCTTTTCTCCGGCCAGATGATGGTCAATCCACTGCTCAATATCCTGACGTTTAAAACGCCAGGCAGTACCAAGTTTGCCACTCGGAATTTCGCCCTTTTGGGCCCAGTCGTAAACGGTGCGCTCCGATACCCGAAGGTATTCAGCTACTTCTTCAATGGTCATTATTTCCGGCAATTTCATGTAAACCTCACTTTTTGCCAATTATAATTAACGTAATGTTGAAAACAATAGAAAACTTCGCATGTAATGTCATTATATGACTTTTTACGCAAAAGTAAAGAGAAAAAAGGAGAAAAAAGCATTTTTTTGTTTGTGCAGCGCCAGGTTTAGTCCTAAACCGGCGGAAAAAAGTATCAAAAAGCAAAGGATTAAATTAAGAGTCTCTGAGCACATGACCCGCTTGCGTGAAAATTTTTTCCGGGATTTGAAGATGCGACTAAACTTCCTAAATTATGAGCGAACTCAACTAAAAAAGTTCCCGGTGCTCCTCGTTTTTATGAATTTGTCTGAACCTGACCGGCTTCGCTGGAACTTCTGACGCGAAGCGTCTTTGGACTGCGACGCCCCTGTGCCGCTTTGGCTTTTTCCCTATTCCTGCTTAATCTCAGACAAGAGTGTCTGAGTTACATTGAAACATTAAATTAGAATTGAATTCGTCGCAAGCTAAAATCCACCAGGTCGTGTGTTCAGAGTCTTTGGTGTAGCGTCCTCGCTCCGCGAGGAGATTTTCGGAATATTTTTCGTCCGAGACAGACGCGTAATGCTACGATAAGACAACTGTTTTCGTCAATTCCTTACAGATTGCGCCAGCGGAATCCGTCCATAATTGGCAGATTGTCGGCGTCTTCCGGTCCCCAGGAACCAGCTGGATATTGACGGAGATGGCAAGGACAGTGCAAGTTTTTTGCATCGAATTTTGCCCAGGCGTCCAGCACCGGCGTCAGCAACCGCCAGGAGGCGGCAATCACATCGCTGCGGATAAACAATGTCTGGTCGCCGAGCATGCAATCCAGCAACAGCCGTTCATAGGCGTCATAAGGATGGCCGCCGAACACATCATTGTATTTGAAGTCGAGTGTCAGTCCGCCCATGCAAAGTTTCGGTCCGGGTTGTTTGGCTTGAATGGTCAACGCCATGCCTTCTTCCGGCTGGACATTCAGCACCAGCACATCCGGAGTTAAATCTTCCGACCTTATGGGATGGAATATGGAGTGCGGAACGTGCTTGAATGTAATGGCGATTTCACTGGTTTTTTGCTTCAACCGTTTTCCTGAACGCAGATAGAACGGCACGCCGCGCCAGCGCCAGTTGTCAATCAGAATTTTTGCGGCGACATAGGTTTCGGTAGTGGAATCCGGACTGACTCCGGCTTCGTCGAGATAGCCGGGCAAACCATTTCCCGGAGCGTATTGGGCGCGAATTATGTATTTATCCAGCTCTTTAATCGGGAAGGGACGGATGGATTTGATTAGTTTTTGCTTTTCATCTC
Source organism: Victivallaceae bacterium (assembly GCA_041674645.1). GTDB lineage: Bacteria > Verrucomicrobiota > Lentisphaeria > Victivallales > Victivallaceae > JBAYVM01. The sequence goes on from JBAYVM010000011.1 coordinate 13,691, forward strand.
TGACGGCATCGGCTTCAAATGAACAGGGCATTTCCATTGCGACCAGCGACAACATTTCCAACATGTGATTCTGGAACATGTCGCGCAGCAGGCCGGCTTTTTCATAATATCCGGCGCGGTGTTCAATGCCGATGGATTCAGCAACGGTAATCTGAATGTTGTCGATGTAATGACTGTTCCAGATTGGCTCAAAAATAATATTGGCAAAGCGCAGCATCAAAATATTCTGCACGGTTTCTTTGCCGAGATAATGGTCGATGCGGTAGATTTGACGTTCATGTAGGGTTTGATGGAGCAGCCGGTCGAGTTCTTCCGCGCTTTGTAAGTCGTGTCCGAACGGTTTTTCCAGCACGACATGTCGCCAGGGAGTGCCAGAATAATTTTCTTCCGTCAGTTGGAATTCGTTCAATAGTGGAACCACGATTGAACAGAGCGAAGCCGGAGTCGCCAGATAAAAAGTGCGGTTAGGCAACGGGTTTTGCCCGTTTTCCAGTTCCTTCAGTTTTGCGCTGAGTTTCCGGTAGGTTTCCGGATTCGAGTAATCTGAGGCAATATAAAAAACTTTTGATAAGAATTTGTCGAGTTGTGACAAATCAGTTTCATTCAGTCCGGATGATAGTTGCGAACGCAGTTTACTCCGGTACTGGTCGTCGGTCAGTTGAGTGCGGGAACAGCCGATAATGCTGGATTTGTCGTGAAACAGGTTGCGCCGGAAGAGGTTGAATAATGCCGGAATGAGTTTGCGTTCAGTCAGGTCGCCGGAAGCGCCGAAAATAACTATAATATCCGGTATCGGACTGACTTCGATACAAAAATTTCCCTGCCAGTAATTCCCGCTGGTACTCATTTCTTCCGCCTCGCTTTTCCCGGTTGGCAATTACAAAAAAATCATTCTGCAACACCGTGGCATTGCAGAATGATTTATAATCAGTTATTTATTATTTTTGCCGAGATATTCAGCAACGCCTTCCGTGCTTGGCTTCATGCCTTCTTCGCCTTCTTTCCAGTTGGCCGGGCAGACATCGCCGTATTTTTCATGGAATTGCAATGCATCAAGCACTCTCAACGCTTCGCCGACACTGCGTCCCAGCGGCAGGTCATTAATCAGCGCGTGCCGGACGATGCCTTCCTTGTCAATCAGGAACAGGCCACGCAGGGCTACTGAGTCGTTAATCAGTACGCCGTAATCGCGGGAAATCTGCTTGTTCAAATCCGCAACCATCGGATATTGAATATTGCCGATGCCGCCTTCTTTGTAGTCAGTGCGTTTCCAGGCGTAATGGGTGAAAGCTGAATCCACTGAAACCGAAACTACTTCCGCATTCCGTTTCTTGAAATCATTCAACTGTTTGTCAAACGCAATCAACTCTGACGGGCAGACAAACGTAAAATCCAGCGGATAGAAAAACAGCACAACATATTTGCCACGCAATGATGAGAGTTTTAAATCCGCAAAACTATTGTCCGGCATTACTGCCTGAGCGGTGAAATCCGGGGCTTCGCGTGTTACTAAGGTACACATTTCCGTTCTCCTTCGTTAGTATTCAATTTTTTACTTAAGCGAATGTTTTCGCTTCATGTAATTAATAAACTACACACTTAAAAAAAAGCAAGGGAAATTTAATATTTTTGATAATAATTATCAATTTAAGTTCAAGAATATGGCTTTATTAGTTGTTGTGTAAAAGTTCTACAATGATTTAGTTGCATTAATTCCAGTCTTCCCGGTCGCCGTGCTTGGCCGTAAATATATTGAGAAGGCTTTTCAATTTTTCAACAATTCCGGAATCGTGTTTGGAATTAGCAAGGATGAAATCGCATAATTTGCGGTCAACTGTCTGAATGTGATTAACAAACCAGTCGATTAGCAGATTACTGATTTTCATTTTCATGTTGACATCAATATCTCTGACTCTTGCGCATAAAGCGCTATATTCTTTAATTTTCTCTCTGAAAAAATCGTGTTGTTTAACATGAGCCGCCATTTTTTCATAACCATACTTCTCCATCAACCCTTCTTCGGTGGACAAATGATAAATCACATAGTCATTCAAGTCTTGAAATAACTTTCCTGCTGGAACTTGATTGCTAAGGCTGTCCATTAAGCTGGAAACTATATCAAAATATTTAAAATGTTGTTTGTCGATTAGCACAACTCCCGTGCGAATGCTGGCTTTATTCAGTTGTAAACTCATAATAATCATCCAATTTTTTGAAGATTTAATATCATCGAACTTAATTATATTGCATAAATCAATATTCTGCAACTGGATAAACGATTAATCAGGCAAAAGTGTTCTTATGAAAACTTTGTTTACTCGGGAAAATGGACTTCGATAACTTCTTGAAAATTTTCGACAAAGTAATAAACCTTAACCTTGAGCACAAAGATAGCGGTGTCTGGATTATTGATAAAATCTTTCAGCATCGGATGCCGGGCGATAAATGCCGGGCGAACTTCCTGCAGTTCGGTTTCATTGATGATTTCGCTGGCTTGTCCGCAGGCGGTGCAGCAATTGGAGTCCGCAAAGTCAGAGGCATTATTCAGCCGGTTATCTGCAAGTATTGAGGCTTTAGGTTGTTTTTTCAAATTTGCATATTTTTTGGTCGTTCTCGGTGTGGCGAATATAATACTGCGACATTCTTGATATGGCAGGATTGCCACTAGATTTGCATACGGCTGGTCATCCATTTGAGTCGCCAGCACGCTTGAAAAAGCCTCGTCCAGCAGTTTTTTGATTTTTAACATTGCCAGTGAATTGTTCATGTTTTCCAGCTCCTCGATGTTATGTGTTTTCTTCGATTAATAACTTGCGCAACAGGAGAAACGCGGTGGCGCGAGTGCGGTTTCTGACGGCGGCGCGATTGCCGCGAAAATTGCATTCGCGCACTTCGATCCGGTCATTGAGTTTTGCGGCAATATAAACCAGACCGACCGGTTTTTGCGGAGTTCCGCCGCCAGGCCCGGCAATGCCGGTAACGGCAATTCCTGCCTGCGCTCCAAGTCGTTCACATACTCCGTTGACCATGGCTCCAGCACATTCTGCGCTGACTGCGCCTTTGTTCCGCAAAATTTCCGCCGGAACACCGAGCAGGGTTTCTTTAATCCGGTTGCTGTACGCGATAATGGCTCCGGCGAAAATGTCCGATGATCCCGCCAGATCAGTTACGGCGGCGGCAATCATTCCACCGGTGCAGGATTCCGCAGTGGCCAGAAGATATTTCTTTTCGCGAAGCCGTTCAGAGATTTCAGGAACGAGTGACAACAGGTTATTGGTCAGTACGGCAGTGCCGAACAAATGTTTTGCTTCCGCAGCTTTTTACCGGATCAAATTTCTGTCAGCAGAACTGAAAAATACCCGCACGCCTTCAGCGGAAGCGCAATAAGCCAGTTCCAGCGGCAATCCGGCGGTCAGCGGTTCAACTTGTTTTTGCACTAATAATTCCGCTGTTCCGGCAATCATGAAACTCTCCGTGAAAACGGTGTTTTCTGCCAGCATGCTCAACTTCGGAATAACTTCCGCGGCAAACATCGGTTCGAGTTCTGAAGGCGGTCCCGGCAACAGAATAATAATTTTTTTTGCGCCGGATTGTTCATTCTCAATCCATAATCCCGGCGCGGTGCCGACTGAATTTTTGAGAATCGTCGCATGTTCAGGAATCATCGCTTGATTGAACAGTTCTGCCGGAGGCGTTCCGCGTCCGCGTTTAGCCCATAATTGACGCAGTTCATCCATTAACTGCCGGTCTTCATGCATTTTCAGACCGAAAAATTCACCAACCACATCCCGGGTAATGTCGTCACTTGTCGGGCCGAGACCGCCGGTAGTAATTACGACCTCGGCAATATTCACGGTTTCGCGCAGGGCGTCGAGCAAGTCATCTCTGCTGTCGCCGGTGACCAGACAGCGGAACGGAATGAGGCCGATATTGGTAAGCTGTTCGCCGATGAACGCGAGATTGGTGTTGACGGTGGTTCCTTTCAGCAATTCGGTGCCGGTAGCGATGATAGCGACTTTCATAAGACTTTTACCTTTGAATAGTTTGCCTGAATTTGTTTGAGTAGTACATTACACTTTTACGCTGATATTTAAAGGAAAATATTAAATGAATGAGTATGTATATTATCTGGCGCCGCTGGTCGGGTTTATCGCGAATGTAGCCGGTGGATTCTGGGGACTGGGCGGCGGCTGGTTTATTGTTCCGTCGTTGCTGGTGTTCGGTGTTCCGGATGTGGTTGCGGTCGGCGCCAGCCTGTTGCAAATGGTTTTTAGCACCATGCCGACAGTTGGAAGACAGTTTAAAAGCATTGGCTGGAAACGCGGCGGCTGGGGGATTTCTTTGGCGCTGCCCTTGTGTCTGATGTCATTTTTGGGTGGTTTTTTCGGGTGTCCGCTGGGCGAGTTTGTGGAATATTTGAGTAATCACAGCAGGAAACCACATCAAGTTATATATTTTTTGCTGTTGGCTTTTATCTTTTATAAAACATTGTGTAGCAGAGATAAAGCTCATGATGACAACGCGGTCGCCGAACTCAAGCCGTGGAAGCCGGGTATTATTGGTTTTATTATCGGCGCGGTCTCAGCAATGTTGGGCATTGGCGGTGGCGCGATTACTCGGCCGGCGATGAAAGGCCTGCTTGGGGTTCCGGAAAATATTACCGGGAAAATATCCCGGCTGGCGGTTTCAGTTACTGCGGTTTCCGGTTCAATCTCCTATTTGTCCGGAATGAAGGGTTTTCATGCCGGCGATCCGGGACGGGATTCGCTGGTAATCGGACTGTTGCTGGCGGTGGGCGGTTTTGCGGGTTTTGCGCTGGGAGCGTGGATTCACGGCAAAGTTCTGGCGGCCGGGCAGGGCGCAAAGGCGGGAAGAAGTTTTGCCTGGATGGTGCTGCCGGTAATGGTTGCGCTGGGATTCAAAATTTTCAATTTACCGCTTTGGGGATGCGGAGCTATTTTTTTCGCTGGAATATTTTTGATGTTTTATCTGCTCCGGATGTACGACCACGCCCGCAGTATTAATAAAAAAGATTTATTGTGATGACATTATCAGAAATGTTACTATATTAAAGCATATATAATTTAAGGATGAAACTGTGAAAATCAGAGTAAGCAAATCAACCGTCGGTGGCGAAATTGCCGTTCCCGGCTCAAAATCACATACTATTCGCGGCATTGCCGCCGGTCTGATGGCGGATGGCGTGTCAATTATTTATGCGCCGCTGGAATCTGAAGATACCTTGTCAACGCTCCGCGCGGCGGAACTGTTGGGCGCGAAAGTGGAAAAAAGTTTAGATTGCTGGAAAATTTCCGGCACTGGCGGCAAACTTCGCAATCCGGGACAGGTTATTGACATGGGCAATTCCGGCACTGGTTTGCGGATTATTTCCGCGTTGGCGGCAACGGCGGGATTTTCGGTCAGTTTTGATGGCGATGCCTCATTGCGCACCCGGCTGATGGCGCCGGTGCTGGACGCACTGAATAAACTCGGTGTGAAGTCAAAATCGATTAACGGAAAATGTCCGCTGACTGTTCAAGGGCCGTTATCAGGTGGAGAAACCGAAGTTGAAGGTAAAAGCTCACAATTTCTGACCGCGTTGCTGTTCGCCGCGCCTTACGCGCTTCAAGACACTGAAATAAAAGTATTTAATCTTAACGAAAAACCGTATGTTGAAATTACTCATGGTTGGTTGCACCGGTTGGGAATTGAGTTTGAAAACACGCCGGACATGTCATTATACCGCGTCAAAGCCGGACAGAAGTTTAATCCGTTTGAATGGACAATTCCGGCGGATTTTTCCACGGCGGCGTTTCCGCTTGGTGCGGCAGCTTTGGCTGGTTCCGGACTGAAAATTCGCAATTTGGATTTTTCCGATCTTCAAGGCGACAAAGCGGTATTCGATTATTTTGAAAAAATGGGCGTGTGTGTGAAACGCGGACCGGAATTCACGGAAATCGGTTCCGCCCGGAAACTGCGCGGCATTGATATTGATTTGAACGCCACTCCGGATGCGTTGCCGATTATGGCGGCGGTCGCGGCGATCGCGGAAGGAACGACCAGACTGTTAAACGTTCCTCAGGCGCGCATCAAGGAAACCGACCGGATTGACTGCATGA
>JBAYVM010000012.1:0-19282 GCA_041674645.1 Victivallaceae bacterium
AAATGTGCACTGCCCATCGCGTAATGAAACTTGGTAACCTCAATGGCGGGTTTTGAACCGGAAAAAAGTTCCGCCATGAATGGATAAACCGGATTCCCGGTAAATAGCCATGGCCTGAGATAAAATGCCAATGCATAAACCAACGCGGTCAATCCTGCGGGTAAAACAACCTCGCGAATGCTAATGGTTATTTTTCCTCTGATTCTGCTTAGAAGAAAAATCGCGATTAAAACCGCCGCACCGGCCCCAGTAAGTTTAACCGATGCCGCAGCTCCGGCAAAAACTCCGCAAACCAACGCCTTTTTCCATAAAAACTCATTATCCGCCGTCTGAAAAATCAACAGTGCCGCCACCAAATTAACTAGAATAAACGGTTCAACATAAGTTTCACGCATCATCGCCAGCAATACAGGGGAAAGAAAAAACGCGACAACACAAATCAATGCCGCCCATTTATTGGCCTCCGGACGCAACACAATATAAAAACCGACAATCAGAATGGAATACATTGTCCAGACCAATAATCTTGGAAATAAAATACCGCCAGTTTCCAAGCCAGCCATGAACAATAAATTAGGCATCAACGGGAATCCGGAGTATGGATTATCGGTAAAAACTTGGATATTTCCGGTTCTCAGCCAGCGAAGCGGCACTGATATCTGATAAGTCAACTCATCCCAGGCATAAGGATAACATAATGCTGAACTTAATGTATAAAGCGTGGCAATAAAAAAAATCGCCGCGAATAACGGATTCTTCCAGATAAAAGCCGCTATCATTTTCGTCAATTCTGGAAGTTTAAAAATCAACAACGGCAATGCCAGGACAGACAGCAACGTCCAGAGAACCGGAGCCTTGGCCATTTCCATTGCCCCGAGAAAAAGCATTAACAAAGCCAGCAGATCTATTCCAAGCACAAGTTCCACCAGGGAGCCGCCAAGGCCATAACGCCATTTTATTCTCAAAGCATAACGACATACAATCCAGCCGAGCGAAGACGAAGCTGCCACAACCAGCAACAAAGTTACCATGCCCAAGAAATAGCCATGATTAATTGTATTTAGAAATGCCTGCAACGTTTACCTCCCTTTATCATAAATTTTAATATGTCCTTCAATCTCCCTGAAATGAAGATATAATACAGGAAACACATATCTATTTAACGTTAGTTCCATAAACTTCAGGCAATGATTCGTATGGTCTTATATCCAACCCTGGATGTTTCCGCAACACTGGAATCATGCTAATATCCATGCCTTTCTGTTTCAAAACCCGGTTCAATTCATTGAAAATTGCTGCTGCCTGTTCAGGCTTATTCAAACTTATCAGAGTTAACCAATAATAATATAAATTCAATGCGCTCAATGGAAAATTTTTCTGTTCCAGCTCAAAGTATTGCAACGCCTCTAACGGTCTTCCGTCCACAACCAACGCCCTGGCGTATAAACCATTGTTGTTGACATAATTACGGTAGCCTGTAGCCTTCAACATATCAAGATAACGCAATGCCTTAGTCGAATCCTTCAACTCATAAAAAGCTATAAGCGCTGCCAGATAAGTATTTTGCGGAGACATTTTCGTCTGTATACTTTCGTCACATAATTCCACTGCATCAGTATAATTTTTGAGATATTTCTGATAAAATGCGTTACGCAACATCGTTCCCGACACAAAATTGCAATACGCCGCATAGCAGCAAAGAAACATTACAACAATCCCTGCACTCCAGCATAGCCGTAAACTAATGCCACTCCTCTCTTCTGTAGTATCTCGCTTTGCGGGAAAACGCGCAACAGTGCGTCCGATAAAAATACCTAGTATAATAAGGAAGATACCATTTGCTGGCCAAGTTGAAATTACAGGATCAATCATTCCTAAAATCAAGTAAAAAAACATAGTAAACAACATAACATTTTGCCTGCTTTTAATTGTCTTTGTCATTCTGGAAAAATTTGAGCCAATGGATTGTCCCAACAGCCATAACCAGGAGATTGTTCCCAGCAATCCAAATTGCGAGGCAATATACAAAATATGATTATGCGGATGAGTACTGCGATCTGTCGCAAACTGACTGAGATAATAATCAACAGGAACGTATGGAGAAAAAGCGCTTTCAAAAGGTTCCGGCCCACTCCCGCAGACTAAATTATCACTAATCAGCCTCAATGCTCCTTGCCACAAAAAAAACCTGATGTCTTTGCTTAGGAAATAAGCCAATCTGTCACTTTGCCAAAAAATCAAAACAGTGAAAAATGTCACGAATAGCACCACGCCCCATAACACCCATCGCAGTTTAACTTTTTTGCGGTGTCGAACAAACATTATCACCAGCAAAGCTCCTGGCACAGCAATATTTACTCCTTTTGAACCACAACGGTAAATTATTAATAAAGAAATTATCAGAACTGCTATATCCAACAGCAAAATAATAACAGTACGCTTTAACCATTTAACTACCAAACGATTAAGCTGAAGAATAAAAAACGGAGTCGACACGGCCAGCAAAGCAGCGCTCCAGTTCCAGTTTCCACAAATTCCATAGTAATAATCCCGCTGAAACATATCCAAAGTAAACTGCCACACCGAAACTACCCAAAGCAAAGCCATAAACCAAGGTAACGTCTTAAAAAATTCGCGATAAAAAATCGATACAAACACAGGAATTAATACCCATGACAAAGAAGTAAGCAGATAACTGACAGGCAAATGAATATTTAAAAGGAATTGTGTCATGCATACTAATATGAAAACAGCAACTGGAATCCCGGGAAATACAATTGCTCTACTACGGGAAAAATACAAAGCACTGAATCTTTTAAAACTAAAAAGACAAAATCCAACAGTCAATAACGACATCGTCGCAGAATCTATCAGCAAAACATCATCATAATGAGCCACAAAACCACAGAATAGCTTGCCCCACACAAGCGGATAAGCCAAAAAAATAGCTACATATATCAACCACGGCAGATACTTTTCAAAGATATTGATTTCGCTTTTCAAAAATTTCCCCTCATAGCATAACAAATACAAAAAAAAAGGAGGCCGAAGCCTCCTTTAGAACCAAAGAGATTAGCTGGCATCGTTCGGATTCGGCGGCATGAAAGAGCTACCGCGATTTTCGCTATTGTACCAAAGAGCGCCTGAGTAACCGGATACATGGCCGTCCTGGAACAGCATGTTGCCGTAATCAGAGTGGTTAGGAGTACCACCACCGCCATTGGCCTGACCGTCATATCGGTCACTGCTCATTGCTGAGTCAGCGCGCCCAAACTGGTCGGAAGAACCTTCCATCATACCAGGAACTAATGTATAGTCAACATTAGTAAAACTAAGCGCTACAGTGCCTGTTCCCTTAGCAGTTGTGGTTGATGCGCATACATATACGCCGTAGTCTGTCAAATAATCATTCTTGCGCAACAGTTCCAAGCAATCGGCGCCGCCAACAACTTTAGCAGTTGTTGGGAAACGGTCAGCATAATCCATTGCATACTGCTTCAAAGACAGACCAATCTGCTTGAGGTTAGATGCGCATGAAATACGACGAGCCTTTTCACGGGCCTGGTTCAGAGCTGGCAATAACATGCCGGCCAGAATCGCGATGATCGCGATCACGACGAGGAGTTCGATGAGGGTGAATCCACGACTTTTTTTCATTTTTTCTCTCCTTAAAGAGTTTTTTGTTAACGACCTTATGTTTAAAAATTGCTTTAAACATAAACTTTGTTTGCTCTTATTTTAGCAAAAGAATCGTCATGATGCAAGTCTTTTTGAATATTTTTGATAAAAAAAACTGTTTTTTTTGCCAATCCATTAAAAATTACCATTATATCTACAATTTTCACCATCCATTGTCTTCTAAAATTATGGATGTTGAAGATAAAAAAATATCTGCCAAGTTAACTTTTTACATAATACCAGTTAAAAACTCGCCCGCCGAAAGCCGCAACTGATTTTCATACGTCTTCGAACGCATGACTCGCACAAAGATTTCATTAGCGTAAGCGTCCAGCCATGGTCATCTTGAAAACGTTACAGACGTTATTTTGTCTCTAGTTTCCAGAGATGAGGATGTAGCGTGACGATTCCAGTTGCGGACGCGGAACTGATTTTAACGCGCACGTCTTCCCGTCAGGCGCGAAAGCTGACGTTACCTTTGAGTATGCTTGAACAAAAAAAAATTACTTTTCTCGTTTACCAACTTTCAACCTGCCAACTTCTTCTTTGCGATTATCCGGTCAGTTTCTGCGTTTCAACGGCGTTGTAGAGCGCATCAAACCAGCGGAATGACAAGTCATGCCTTGCCTCGTGTCCGCCGTCAAAAATTTCGAAAAATAACTTTTTGTGCCTCATCTCTTCCAACTTCAACGCCAGATTCAAGGTGTGAATGTAGGGAACAACGGAGTCACCGCGACCATGCCGGATGTAAAGATTGGCATTCATCAGTTCATTCAGATAGCTGACCGGAGAACGTTCAATATATTCCTGATTGATTTCAGCGCTCTCGCCAGGAGCGCCGCCGCAACAGGCTTCCACATGAACGGCATAACCGGTTCCTTTGACGTAACTATTGTGCCACAAAGCGAGATCGGTTATCGGACACCAGGCGCAAACGCCACGCCAAAATTGAGGCCGGTAAGCGGCCATCATCAATGCCATGTGACCGCCGCCACTGCCGCCCGCCAGAAAAATATTCCCGCGGTCAATTGAATAGTTGGCACAAACAAACTCCACCGCGTCAATCACATCCTGTCTGGCCAGTTTTGAACCGCACGCCTGAGTTGCGCGCGGATTAGTCGGCAGGTTCGGCCCACGGAATTCCGGCAGCAATAATGCCCAGCCGCGTTCCCGGCAGAATATTTCCACGGCTCTTTGATTATTCCGGTCAAAACTCCAGGTGTGAAGCACAACCGCCAGCGGAACGTTTTTTCCGTTTTCCGGGTAGTACAGCAGATTTTTTTCACTGGAGCCGTCAAGCGAAGAAATCACTTCAATCTCTTTAAAATTGTCACTCATTTATAAAATCCTTTTTATAAATCTTGTTCTGAACAGTTTTCAGCGTTCTCATTGATTTCACCAAATTTTCTCTCCACTAACAGATAAAACACATCATTTTTCCGTACTTTTACCGGCACGGGCACAGAAATGATACTGCCTTTCGGCGCATATTCAACTGGTTGCTCATCAACGCGAATTTCTTCCGCGAGGAATTTTACCGCGCCAGTCGTGTTGCCAGTGATTAAAAGCTGGTCGCCAGGACGCACCTCGCCTGCATCAACGCTAAGTTCGGCAATGCCAATCCGCCCAAAATATTTGTTCACTTTCCCGAGATGGATTTTCTGCAGTTTCGCCCGGTTGCCGCCAAAACCACACCATTCGCCGAGTTTTTCACCGAGATAGTAACCACCTTTCCAAAAACCGCGATTGAAAACTGTTTCCAGTTCCGCAAGCCAGTGGTCTATTTTTTCCGGCGTATAAGTTCCGGCAACCCAGGCGGCAGCGGCCTCTTTGTAAGCTTTGGCAACCGTGTAAACGTAATCTGCGGAACGTCCCCTGCCCTCCAGTTTCAAAATTGCCACGCCGCTGTCGAGTATCCGGTCAAGAAACTCAATCGTGCAAATATCTTTAGGCGACATGACATATTGATTATCCACCACCATTTCTTCGCCGGTTGCATCATCTACCACCCGGTATTTGCGACGACAGTTTTGAAAACAGGCGCCGCGGTTGGCGGATTTATTATAAACAGCCAGACTCATGTAACATTTCCCCGAAACTGACACGCACAACGCGCCGTGAGCGAAAATTTCCACCCTTACCAACTCACCGGCAGGTCCGGTGATATTATGTTTTCTGATTGCAGTTATGATGTTGCTGATTTGCGGCAGCGTAAGTTCTCTGGCCAGCACCATAACATCAGCAAATTGCGCATAAAACTTTACCGCCTCGATATTGCAGACATTCGCTTGAACAGAAATATGCACCGGCAACTTGATGCTACTGGCGTAATTGATTACAGCGACATCCGAAGCGATAACCGCGCAAATACCGGCGTTTTTCGCCGCGTCGCAGATTTTCCTGATTTCTTGAAGTTCAGAATCATAAACCACGGTGTTGAGAGCCAGATAAGATTTTACCTTCGCTTTGCGACAGATTCTTCCGATTTTCGGCAGGTCTTTCAGTTCAAAATTGACTGAAGCGCGGGAACGCATATTAAGGTTGCCGACGCCGAAATAAACGGAATCGGCTCCCGCTCTGATTGCCGCAGACAATGAATCGGCGGCCCCGGCAGGCGCCATTATCTCAATTTTATTCATGGGGTTATTTGAAGAACGAATCTTTTAATTTGTTAATACTGTCTTTAACGTCTTTGCCCAGATTTTTCGCGTTTTTATCAGCCGCGCCCAGCACCGAATTAGTTATGCCTTCAACATCGATATTTTTCGCGCCGGAAGCGGAAACCGCTTTGGCAACGCCTTTCATTAACGCCTGATAAACTTCCAGCAGAACTTCTTCCGGAGATTTATTGCTATCTTCTCCGACATCCTCCATTTCAATCTCCGCCAGCGGAACCGTGATGTTTTGTCCAAGCATTTTTGAAGCAATCGTAACCGTGCCGTTACTGATAATCAATTTCTTGATGACCAGTTTTTTGCCTTTCTGAGCGGGCGCTGGCCTGGATTCCGGTTCAGGAGTTTTTACCGTTTCCGGCTCTTTTTCCGGCTCTGTCGGCTGCACTTCAGCTTTTTTATCCATTCCGGCAAATTTCATAATATTGTTCTTGATATCGTTCAAATTGCTCCCGGAAAGCGTTGGCTCAAAATCAATATTAATATCTCTTATTTCCAGGCGGTCAATAATTATTTTATTGGAAGCTAATGTCCACATATCCACATCAACAAAGAATTTTCCAAGCGCGAACGCCTCTTGCTGCTGATAACCTTCAGGATTTGCAATCATCATGCCGTTCAAACCGACACTGGCGTTAAGCAGAGATATTCTGGCATTGTCCAGACTGACCTGTGTTCCGGTCGCTCGCGTTCCCAACTCTCTGATAGCTTTGCCGACAATTGAATTTAACAACAAAATTACCGTGATAATCACAACCACGATTAACGCAAACGCTATCAACAAAATCTTTTTGAACTTTTTCATTTCACTGTCCCCTGGGTTATTTTAATCTTTGTCTGCAAATAAAATAAGTGCGTTAAAAACTTTTAGCAAGCTTTTAACGCACATATGATAATCAAAAAATATCGTCGAGCTTATAAAAGCTCGGCAATTTGAACTGCGTTCAAGGCAGCGCCCTTCAGAATCTGATCACCGCTAACGAAAATATCCAAACCGCGCTTATCGTCTCTGGATGCATCCTGACGAATGCGCCCGACCAGCACATCATATTGTTCAGTCGCATCAACCGGCATCGGATACTGCTTGGCGGCAGGATTGTCAATCAGCTTAACGCCTGACGCCGAGCTCAATATCGCACGGGCTTCCTCAGGTGTTATCTCCTGTTCAAATTCCAGATTAAGCGCTTCGGAATGAGCGCGCATAACCGGCACGCGAACGCAAGTGCAGGAAACTTTCAAGCCCGGAAGATGCAACATCTTGCGACTTTCGTACAACATCTTCATCTCTTCTTTGGTATAACCGTTATCCAAAAATACGTCAATATGCGGGATTAAATTGAAACCGATACGATGCGCGAATATTTCAGGATTTATCGGCTGGTCATTCAGCAACTGCCTGGTCTGAACCAACATTTCATCCATGCCTTTGGCGCCGGCGCCACTGGTAGCCTGATAAGTCGCCGCCACCAGACGCTTCAAATTTTTTGCGCGATGCAACGGCGCAACCGCAACCAGCATAATAATGGTCGAACAATTCGGATTGGCAATCACGCCTTTGTGCCATTTTATGTCTTCCGGGTTCACTTCCGGAATCACCAGCGGAACATCATCATCCATACGGAATGCGCTGGAGTTATCGACCATAACCGCGCCAGCGTCAACCACAGACTTTCTGAACTCGCGGGAAATGCCGGCACCGGCGCTGAATAGCGCGATATCAATATTTTTAAAAGAATCGTGTGTCAGTTCTTCAACTGTAATTTCTGTGCCTTTATATGTCAGTTTTTTGCCTGCGGAACGTGAAGAAGCAAGCAAACGCAGGTTTTTTACTGGAAAATTTCTCTTCTCCAGAGTCTTGATCATTTCGATTCCGACTGCTCCGGTTGCCCCGGCAACAGCCACATTGTACTCTTTTGACATGTTTGTCTCCGTTTGGTTTAGGTCTTTATCAAGGCTCAAACTAAGCACTTAAAGCCGCATAATCTACCAACTTTTTGGATTTTTTCAAGTTTATTGTAAATCTTAATTGAAAATTGATGACAAAAACTGGCAAAAAATATTTGCCGTCACCGCCAGCAAAAAAAAACGTTTTTTTTCCAGCTTCCAAGTTTGCCTTTTAGCGATACCGTGTTAAAATAAAGCCTCGTTTGAATGAGATGATATTTCAGTCAGACACACGCTCCGACATAGCTCAGCGGTAGAGTAGGTGGCTGTTAACCACTTGGTCGCTGGTTCGAATCCAGCTGTCGGAGCCATTTTTTTGCCCGCATTTTCGTTTTCACACAGTAAAGCTGTTCCTAATAAAGCTCTTTTTTTGCGGTTCTGTTGCATTCATTCTTCGCTTGTGATATATTTTAATAAACTAGCGGAAGAAAAAGGAATGGTTATGGAATTTCTCAGTTTTTTCATCGACAACTTTGCATTGTTGATTGCGCTAGTTTTTATTTATTCACAAATTTTTGTTTTCATGCAAAAACAAAATATCTACAAACAACTGTTAAACGGCATATTGTTCAGCGTCATTACTTTAAGCGTAATGCTGTTTCCGTTTAATCTATTTCCCGGCCTGTTTTTTGACACTCGCTCAATTGTCCTCAGTCTGTCTGGATTGTTCGCCGGTCCGATTGGCGCGGCGATGACCGTTATTTCCGCCGCAAGTTTCCGTATTTACAAAGGCGGCGTAGGTACCGGAACCGGGCTGTTAGTAATTCTTTCCTCTGCCGCGCTGGGATTATTATACAATCATATCCGGCAAAAACATAGCTCCGCAATGCGTTTGCGTTATATTTATCTGTTCGGCTTAACCGTTCACGCCGCAATGATTTGTTGTTTCTTTGTCATGCCGATGGATTTAGCATTGGAGTCCATTCGTGCGGTAGGCTTGCCGGTTCTCGTCATCTATCCGCTTATCTCGCTGGTTACTGCAACGCTATTAAGGGATGTTGAAAACAAAGCGATTATGGAGCAAAGATTTACCGAAAACCTGAATAATTACAAAGAGTTGGTAAACAACTCCAACAGTATCATTCTGCGCCTCAAGCCGGATTGCACCATATCTTTCATCAACGAATTCGCCCAAAAGTTTTTTGGGTTTTCGCCCAGTGAAATTATCGGAAAAAATGCGATTGGAACGATTGTGCCCAGCAGAAGTTCGCAAGGAGAAAATTTAGAATTACTACTTGCTGGCATTGTAAAAACCCCGGAAAAATATCATCAGAACGAAAATGAAAATATGCGTAAGGACGGTAGCCGTTGCTGGATGGCGTGGAGCAATAATCCGGTTTATAATGCGCAAGGACAATTGATTGAGATAATCTGCGTCGCGGTTGAAATAACCAAACGGAAAAATTTGGAATTCAAGTTGGAAGCGCAGAATGCCGAGTTGGAAAAAGTAAATAATCGCTTCCGGCTGGCGGTAGATTCAGCCAAATGCGGCATCTGGGAACGCGATTTGAAGACAAATACCTCCGTCTGGGACAAGTCAATGTTTTCTCTTTACGGGATTGATCCTGTCTTGGAGGAGAATTTTAGAGAAATCAAAATAACTCATCCAGACGACATGGAACGAGTCAAGCAGGAAATTCAGGACGCCATAGATGGGGTAAAGCCTCTATCAACAGAATGCCGGATAATCCGGCACGACACCGGCGAACTCAGGTATATTTCTTCCCATGGTATCGTTGAGCGGGACAGCGAAGGCAAGCCGTTAAAAATAACCGGCATTATTTTTGACATTACCGATCAGAAACAGGCGGCTGACAGAGTTCATCAAACCGAGTCAAAATACCGGTTGTTGTTTGAAAACATGACCGTTGGTTTCGCCATTCATGAAATGCTGTATGACAAAACCGGCAAGCCGTGTGACTACCGTTTTATCGAGATCAATCCGACATTTGAAAAGCTTACTGGAATTGTTGCAGCAAAAATCATTGGCAAAACGGTAAAAGAAGTCCTGCCGCAAACCGAGGATTACTGGATAGAAAAATATGGGAAAGTTGCCCGGACCGGTGAAGCGTTTTCCTATCAAAATTTCTCGCGAGAACTCAATAAGTATTTTAATGTTTTTGCTTTTTCCCCAGAGAAAGACCAGTTTGCGGTAATTTTCTCCGATATCACAGAACTTAAACTGGCGGAAAACCGTCGTTCGTTTGCCAATAAAATATTATCTTTGCTCAACCAAAGCTCCAACCATAATCATCTGATTAACGACCTGATTGAAATGTTCAAATCATTTACCGGGGCCGACGGAGTGGGAATCAGAATTAAAGAGGCGAACGATTATCCATACTATGCCACACTTGGTTTCCCGGACGAATTTATTGAAACTGAACGATATTTATGCGTGCATGACGCTAACGACCAGGCCTGCTATGACGCCAAGGAAAAGTCGGTGTTGCAATGTTTGTGCGGCATGGTGATTTCCGCGCCTGAAGCGGCGTTGCCTTATCTCACTCCCGGCGGAAGTTTCTGGACTAACAACATCTCAAAACTGGGAAAAGACATTACAGGGCGCAAAGACTACCGGAACACCTGCGGCAAGGAAGGTTATGAATCTGTGGCTTTGATTCCGTTGCGTGAAGAAGAAAAAATAATCGGCTTGATACAGCTTAATTACTTTAAACCAGACCAATTGACACTGGATTTTGTACAATTTATTGAAGGCATTGGAACGAGCCTTGCAATCGCGCTGAACCGGGTAAAAATTGAAGATAACCTGCGTAAGGCCAAAGAGGCCGCAGAAGTGGCAAATAATGCAAAAAGCGAGTTTCTGTCCACCATGTCGCATGAAATAAGAACACCTTTAAACGGCATTATCGGCTTCAATGGAATTATTGCTGAGACATTGCGCGAAAACGAACTGGAGAATCGCGACGAGATACTTGGTTATATGGAGATTGTCAACAATTGCGGCAAAAACTTGACTGAAATCATTAATGACATCCTGGAATTATCCAGTATGGAAGCCGGCATCTTCAATAAATTCATGGAGTCGTTTTCGCCGTTGCAGATAATTTCCGAGAGCATCGCCGTATTCAATTTCAAAGCTCAGAGCAAGGACATCGAGCTGAATTTCTATCCAGACCAGCTGCCGAAAATAGTTATTGGCGGTAAAAGATGGCTCAAACAAATTGTGTTCAATATTGTCGGGAATGCGGTAAAATTCACCGACCACGGCCGGGTTGATGTTTATACCGGATATAAAGATGGATTTCTGCTGGTAAAAATCAAAGACACCGGCATTGGGATTCCCCGTGAAATGCTGGGGAAAATATTGCAACCGTTCTATCAGGTCAATCAAACCTCAACGCGCACTTACGGCGGCACTGGATTGGGCCTGGCGATTGTTTCAAGAGTGTTGAAAAACCTTGGCGGCTATCTGAATATTGAAAGCGAACTGAACAAAGGCACAACGTTTTCCGTATCTTTTCCCGCCGCGTTGACTGACGTGCCTGAAGAAAAACCGAAACTCGTCCACACCACCGCAACCTCAACTAACAAGCCTAATATTCTGGTGGTTGAGGACAACGAAGTATCAATCATGTATTTGAAAAAGGTATTGACTCAATCCAATTCCGACTTTATGATTGCCGCATCGTTCGCGAAAATGCAGGAAGTTTGTAATAAAGATTTTTTTCCGGATGTAGCCCTGCTTGACATCTCGCTGCCGGACGCAGATGGTTTTCAGTGCCTGGAATGGTTACAAAACAAATTCCCTGGCAGAAAAATTAAATATATTGCTCAGACGGCGCATGTGCTTTCAGAAGACACTGAACGTTACATTGCAGCCGGGTTTGATGCCTTCGTCGGCAAACCTTACACCCGCCAGCAAATTTTGGACGCAATAAAAACAGACTAACATTAAGGCAATGAAATCATGACTCTTTTCAGCATACTCAAACCGACAAAGTTCGCTTCTGCAGAAAGACTTTCAGCAGAAGATATAAAACAGCAGGCGGATGTTTTCAAGACCGACAAAAAAGCATATGCCGTTTTGGACATGATGCCGGACGGAGTGCTAATCCTTAATTCTGAACGCCAGGCAATTTATGCAAATAAAGCGTTGCTGAGTTTTCTAAATTGTGAGACAGATGAATCCATACTCGGACTGAGACCTGGTGAAATCGTGGATTGTTTCAATGCAAAAAATGAAACCGGCGGTTGCGGCACGACAGAATTTTGTCGTTCATGCGGCGCGGTAAATGCGATTCTCGCCACCCAGAAATGCCATTTGGAAGACAAGCGCGAATGCGAAATCATTACCCTCAATGACACCGCGTATAATTTCCGGGTATGGACTTATCCGTTTGAGAAAGACGGCGCCACCTACACCCTGTTCGCCATCCGGGATATCGCTGACGAAAAATACCGTTGCATCCTGGAACGAATTTTCTTTCACGACCTGACCAATATCGGCGCCGGTTTGTACGGATTGCTCAATATGATTGACGGCAATTCCGATATGTATCAGGAACATCACCAATTGCTGATAAACCTGGCCGAGGAAATTCTTGAAGAAATCAGCGTCCAGCGGGATATTATGGCCGCTGAAAACGGCGCGATGTCCGTCAACTGGGAAAAAGTCAACAGCCTTAAATGCATAAAATCGGTCGTGGAAACTTACCGCAAGCATCAGGTGGCGGAAGGCAAGAATATTCAAATCACCACCACTGAAGAAACATGGTTTAAGACCGACGGGCGACTGCTGAAACGCATTCTCGGCAATATGCTTAAAAACGCGTTTGAAGCCTCAACCCAGGGGCAGACAGTTACCATTAAATCAACGGTTTCCGGAAATAAAATAATTTTTGAAGTCCATAACGAAAGTGTGATTCCAATCGAATTCCAGGCGAAAATATTTAAACGGTCAGTTTCGACCAAAGGCAAAGGTCGCGGGCTCGGCACTTACAGCATAAAACTTCTCTCGGAAAATTATCTGCAAGGCAAAGCCTCATTCCTTTCAACGCTGGAAAACGGAACCTCTTTTTTCACCGAGTATCCGTTAGAGCCGACAGAGGAAACTGAAAAATAACCAACGGCATAAAGTATGAATAATCTGAAAAAATACAGCGATGATCTGGAACGGGCTTTATTGGTTTTAGACCAGCAGGGCGCGGAAAAGATTATTCTTGATGCCTGCCAGGCAGAATCGCCAATGCTGGATGCCGGAGAACTGGTAGCCTGTACGCTTGAAAGAATAGGCAACGCCTGGAGCGAAGATAAATTATCCCTTTCTCAAGTATATATGAGCGGAGTTATCTGCGAAAAACTGATTGACAAAATAATTCCACCAGCCAGTTTACTGCGCAAAGACCAGCCCAAAATGGCGATTGCCGTATTTGAAGATTATCACCTGCTGGGCAAACGAATTGTATTTTCAACTCTGCGCGCCAGCGGATTTGAATTGCTGGACCTGGGCGGCGGATTGAATGCGGATGATCTAGTGGCGGCAGTAAAGCAAGAAAACATAAAAATACTGCTGCTTTCCGTATTAATGTTGCCTTCAGCGCTTCGCATTAAAGATTTAAAACGCAAGCTGACGGATATCGATGTGCGTATTGTGGTCGGAGGAGCTCCGTTCAGACTTGATTCGGAACTCTGGAAAGAAGTAGGGGCAGACGCATACGGGAGTAATTCTGCGGAAGCCCTGACCGTTGTTTCAAAGCTAATGGAGGAGAAAAAATGAAGAGCAAAGAGATGAGTTCAATGGAACGAGTTTTGTTGACGCTCTCGCATCGCGAACCTGATCGAGTTCCATTATTTCTTCTAACTACCATGCACGGCGCCAAAGAGCTGGGAATAAGCATTAGAGAGTATTTCTCCAAAGCGGAAAATGTAATCGAAGGGCAGTTGCGACTTCAGAAAAAATATCGTAGCGACTGCTATTATCCATTCTTCTATGCTCCGCTGGAAGTGGAAGCCTTTGGCGGGCAGGTTATTTATGTTGACGATGGTCCGCCAAATTCCGGGACGCCATTTATCTCTGACATTGAAGCTATTTACCATCTGAAGGCGCCGAAAGTAAAAGACTGCAAGGTATTGCACAAAGTTTTAAAAACTATTGACCAGTTAAGACTGTATGCCAAAAATGAAATTCCGATTATCGGCGTGGTAATGTCGCCGTTTTCATTACCGGTTATGCAGATGGGATTCGACAAATATCTGGACATAATGCACTTCAGAAGAGATCTTTTTGAACAGCTCATCCAGATTAATGAAGATTTTTGCGTTGACTGGGCGAATGCGCAACTTCAGGCCGGAGCAACGGCTATTTGTTATTTTGACCCGGTATCCTCCACTACCATCATTCAGAAAGAATTATATGCAAAAACCGGATTCCCGATTGCCTGCCGCACGATTTCCCGGATAAATGGCCCGGTTGCGACGCACTTTGCCTCGGGACGCTGCCTGCCAATAATCAACCAGGTGGCGAAAACCGGCGCCGCAGTCGTCGGAGTAAGCGCCGAGGAAGATATTGCAGAACTTAAGCAAGCGTGCAAAAATAAACTCACGGTGCTTGGCAATTTGAACGGCTTGGAGATGCATCGCTGGACGCTGGCACACACACGCAAAGTCGTGCGCGAAACTATCCAGAAAGCTGCTTCAGGCGGCGGATTCATCTTGTCGGATAATCATGGAGAAATTCCATTTCAAGTCAAAGATGATGTTCTGTCTGCAATCTCGGAGACCGTACAAAAATACGGACAATATCCGGTTATTCAGGAACATAATGAAAAATAAAGTCTGTATTTTTGTTTGCAATTTTCTTTCAGCTGAGGTGGAAAGCGTATTGCATGCCAGTAATTACGAGAATATCAAGCTGGTTGTCTATCAGGAAAAATGCGCCGGACATGCGTTCGACTTCGACAAAATCGAGGCCATGGCGGAAAAAGAACACGAAAATTTTACTAAATTTATATTCATTGGCAGTTCCTGCCTGGCAGATACCCATCCTCCGCGGAAACTAAGCCGCAATATTGAAATAATTCCACTGGAGTTATGTTTTGAGCTGGTGCTGAACCGGGAAACGCTTACTCATTATATCCGGAATGGTTATTACATCGTAACCAACGGCTGGCTGAAAAATTATCAGCAACATATTGACGCCTGGGGCTTTGACGAAGTTACAGCCAAAGTATTTTTTGGCGAATCCATGCAGAAAATCCTGTTGCTGGACACCGGATTGCCCGGCGACTGCACTGCGGAATTGAACAACCTTTCCAGTTACATGGGGCTGCCATACGAAATTCTCCCGGTCGGAATATCTCACTGCAAAAATATAATTGACAACATCATTGCCGCCACGGAAGCAGAAATACAACGCAATAACGCAAACGAACATCTGGCGCAGATTAGCCGGGAAAAAGCTGATTACTCTGTTATCTTCAGTCAGTTACAAAACCTGGTTGATCAAACAGATGAAAACACTATTATTCAAACTATTTTCTCCTTGCTGAATATTTTATTCGCCCCTCTGGAAATTTGTTTCGAACCGGTTATCAATGGCGAAAAACATGCGCCCATTTTTTTCAACGGCGACAATCCTGCACACCACCGGCAGTCGGATAATTGTTTTGAGATTGATGTCGCTCATAACCGCGAACTACTCGGCAAATTAAACATTTTTGAGATTAAATTCCCGGAATTCAAGCGGCAATACCAGGAAATGGGCAATGTCATCAGCCATATTTGCGGCCTGGCAATTGCCAACGCCAGAAAATACAACACCATGCTGGAGCAGAAAAAACAGTTGCAAGTTTATTCTGAACAACTGGATGAAGTAAACAAAGCAAAAGATAAGTTTTTCTCCATTATCGCTCACGATTTACGCAGCCCGTTTAACGGATTTATCGGCTTGACTGAGATAATGGCAGATGAGGAAAATGACTTCTCGCCAGATGAAATGCACACTTTGACCACACAACTGCACAACAGTGCATCCGCCGTTTACACTCTGCTGGAAAATCTGTTAGACTGGGCAAAACTGCAAATTGGAACGCTCACCCCTGCCCCGGAAGACATTTTATTCAAACAACTACTGGATGATGAAATAAATCTGCTGGCAGAGTCTGCCAGACGAAAAAACATAACAATCATTGTCAATGTCCAGGAAAATATCCATTTGTATGCAGACCGGAAAATGATTGGAACAGTATTGCGTAACCTGCTCTCCAATAGCATAAAATTCACCCCGCGCGGCGGCAGCGTAACCATTACCGCCAGCCGGAACGACGACCGCGAAACAGTGATTAAAGTAAGGGATAATGGCATCGGAATGAATACGGGTACCAAAGAAAAAATCTTCCTCCTTGACGCCGACAAAGGCAGACGCGGAACCGAAAACGAACCAAGCTCCGGACTCGGACTGCTACTATGCAAAGAGTTTGTGGAGAAACATGGCGGAAAAATTCAAGTTGAATCCAGTGAAGACACCGGCAGTGCCTTCAGCTTCTCAATTCCGGCACTACCTCAACTGTAATTAAAAATCTGACGGCGGAGCTGACACATTTGCCAGCCGCACCGTCAGAGCAGAAAACTCAGGCAAACACTGGCGTAATAACTTCCAGCGGCACCGGCATGACCTGTTTCAAATCCATTGAACGGATTGCGAGTTTCGCCAGATAAGTTGACATAAAACCCGCCATTTCATCGCACGGCGACGGCTTGTCGTTGATGATGGCATCAACAAACGCATCCAACATGGCATAATGACCCTTGTCCACTCCGAACGGCATGGAATTTTCATATTTTTTCAGGTTGGAATTAATTTTTTCCACCCGCAGCATATATTTTTTCATATACGCGGCAAAACCTTCCGCCGGAACTTCATCTTTCATACAGTCATACTGCATCGAAAAAGTTTCATTTGCAGCCCCGGGAATGCCATAATATTCATTTTCAACAAAGAACATACTCCGGAACAATGCCGCATTAGACGTTACCTGATAAATTTCCTTCGGGAAGTCGAATGTTCCGGAACAATGGAAAACAATCGTTGCCGAATCGCCACCGGAAAACTTAATATTTATGCCATGACTTAACCGGCGCGAACCCCAGGCTTGAATTTCAACCGGCAGCTGCGGCGCAAAAAACCAGCAGGCCAAATCCAACCAGTGAACACTTTCACCAATCACCAGACCGCCGCCCTTCAACGGATCCATGTGAACCAGTGCGTAAGAAGAGCTTTCGTCCTGGACGGTCATCAACATGTGCGAGGCATTCTCTTCCCCCATCGGTTCACGCGCCGCCTCCCAATACCGCCACGGCTGATGCTTGGGATTACTGAGCTGTTCCTGCCATTTATTACGTAATGCATTCATGGACGGCGACATCCGGCGATTCAGGTCAACACATAATTTAATGCCGTTTTTCCTGACCGCACGAATCATTTTGAACGCCTCCACCTCTTCCATCGCCATCGGCTTTTCACAGAAAACATGAATCCCCCGCGCCGCCGCCGCTTCAATAATCGGCAGATGAGCTTCATGCGAAGTGGCAATTTTTACCATATCCACTTCCGGGTCATTAATCACTTCCATGAAATTACTTGTTACATTGGGCACTGAAAATTTGACGCCCATCTCCGCCGCCCGGTCAAGATTCAAATCACAACACCACTTCAGTTCCGTCAACGGATGTTTGGTAAAATTTGGAAAATCCTGCCCTTCTGAAAATTTTCCGCAACCAATCTGCCCGACAATAAGTTTGCCATCTCTCATAATCATTAAACCTTTTATTATTTTGTGAATGAAACATAAAAGCAATCTGAATATATAAATGATATATCCAGATATAAAAAAAGTCAACATCTGAACCTTGATTTTTTTCGGTAATTAACTATATTCAGGTTATGAAAAAGCAAAATTCCAAATATCAGCAAATCGTTGACACCCTGAAACAGGAAATTCTGAATGGCGTTTATCCTGCCGGACACCGGCTGCCCGGACAAAACGCCCTGGCCGCCAGACTGAATGTTTCTCCCATCACCACCAAACGTGCGCTCAACGACTTACAGGCGGCCGGCTATATTGAACGACGCAGCCGTAGCGGTTCATTTATCACCGAACGTCCAAGAATTTTCAACGAAGTGAATATTGTTATCGGCGGCGCGGTTGAAAACGAACGCCTCTGGCTTTCGTCCTACTGGGAAGGAATTGAGCGCGGCGCCGCTAAACTGGGTATATCCTGTCAACTAATGCGGCCGGAAAATCCGGCATTCGTTGACCGGGTGCTGAACGGCAATCAAGCTCAAGGTGTCGTTCTGCTGAGTTTTGAAAACACGAACATCATGCGCCAGTTAAAACAGAAAAACATTCCATTTGTCGTCGGCGAAATTGAAGCCAGCCACGCTGATTATAATGTTTATATCAACCGCCGGCGCATTGTTACCTCTCTCGTTGAAGCCATGCATGAAGCAGGCGCAAAAAAGATCTATTTCCTGGGCGACCTTAAACAACCCAATCACTTCCGCGCCAGCGAAGGCTACCGGGCGGCTGTACACACATACGGAAAATACCCGCCGGAAAGCTTTGATGCTAATGAAGATACTATCACCGCAACGCTGGATAAAATATTGACTTCTCCCGAACCTCCGGATGGAATTATCATCGCCGGTGGAAGTCTGCCATTCAAGGCCCTGCCGCTGCTGCTGAAACACATTCCGCAGATTAAACTTGGCGTACTGACTGAAAACGCCACGGTTCTGCAATTGCAAGGCGTGGCCTTTATCGGAGCGTTTGATTCGCGGGAAGCCGGAGAACTCACTTTTGAACTCCTTTACGATGTCGCTTCGGGAAAAATAAAAACCACAACCGTAAGCGTCCAGCCTTGGACATCTTGAAAACGTTGGAGAGGTTATTTTGTATCCGGTTTCCAGAGATGTGGGAGCAACGAGTCGATTTCAGTTGCGGGAGTGGAACTGATTTTGACGAGCA